>REAV01000071.1 GCA_004294465.1 Sphingobacteriia bacterium
GAATCTTTGCAACCATTATTGCTAGCAATTAAGGTTACTGTATAAGTTGTATCATAATTAAAATTTATGTTGCTAATGGGAGATAAACTGCTTGCTCGTAAGGTGTCATTAAAATACCAATCATAGTTCCAACCATTATTAATTGGAGGAATAGCCGCAAAAGCAGTTGTTGTATTGCCACAAACTGGGTTTGCACCCCTAATTTCAAAGTCAAAATTTGTTGTATCAACAACAACAATAGTTTGGTCTGAAAAAGTTGCAGAAGAAAAGGTTTTTCAAATGTTCTGCAACAAATCAGAGAAGTTTGATAAAGATGAAAGCGGAGATTACAGTTTAGGAAAAGAAGGCGGCCATAGTGAAAATAGAATTTTACATCATAAAGATGTTACGGGTAAAGAAATGGAAAGGGCATTATTATCTCAACTAGCAGCTTTGCCAAATATTCATTTGCTCAATCATTGTTTTGTTTTGGATTTAATAACCCAACATCACTTAGGGTATTTGGTTACAAAATCTACATTGGACATTACCTGCTATGGAGTATATGTATTGGATTTACATAAAAATCAAATAGAGAAAATAGCAGCAAAAATTGTTTTACTGGCTTCTGGAGGTTGTGGTCAAGCATATAGAACTACTACTAATCCAAAAATTGCCACGGGAGATGGAATTGCCATGGTTTATCGTGCCAAAGGCAAAATAGAAAATATGGAATTCATTCAATTTCATCCAACGGCATTATATGAGCCTGGTGTATCTCCATCATTTTTAATCACAGAAGCAGTGAGAGGTGATGGCGGTATTTTAAGAAATAAATATGGCGAAGCTTTCATGGAAAAATATGATTCACGGAAAGACCTTGCGCCAAGAGATATTGTGGCTCGTGCAATTGACAATGAAATGAAACGAACAGGTACTGAACATGTTTATCTCGATTGTACCCATATGGATCAGGATAAATTTATTCATCATTTTCCCAATATTTATGATAAGGCCAAAAGTATCGGCATTGATGTAATGAAAAATTATATTCCTGTTGCACCAGCAGCTCATTATAGTTGTGGCGGAATTAAAACCGATGAATTTGGAAGAACCTCTATCAAAAACTTATATGCCTGTGGTGAATGTGCAAGCACTGGTTTGCATGGGGCTAACCGTTTAGCAAGCAATAGTTTGCTGGAAGCCATGGTATTTGCACATCGATGTTATTTAGACTCGATTGAGTTGATTGAACATTTGGATTTTAATGCAATGCTTCCTGATTGGAATGCAAAAGGAACATCAGATCCTAGAGAAATGATTTTAATTACGCAAAGCTTAAAAGAATTGCAATTAATCATGAGTGATTATGTAGGAATTGTAAGAACCGATGTTCGTTTAGAAAGAGCAATGAAAAGATTAGACCTTTTGTTTGAAGAAACAGAAGAATTGTATCGCTCTACCAAAGTATCTCCTCAACTATGTGAGTTGAGAAATTTAATTACAGTAGCCTATTTAATTGTAAAAAGTGCTGAGTTTAGAAAAGAGAGTAGGGGATTACATTATAATACAGATCATTTAGAAAAGAGTGCTATTTTACAGAATGTAATTTTATAGTTTTTAACCATTAAGTGTAAACATTCCCATGTACTATATTATCTATCCATTGTTATACAGTATCTCTTTATTGCCTTGGCGAGTTTTGTATTTTATTGCCGATGGATTGTATGGGCTAGTGTATTATATTTTTGGTTATAGAAAAGAAGTGGTGTTGAAAAATTTATTGATAGCTTTTCCTGAAAAAACCGAAGCAGAAAGAATTCGTATTGCCAAAGACTTCTACCATAATTTTATTGACACAATCGTTGAAACCATCAAATTGTTATCAACCAGCAATGAAACACTGGCAAAAAGATTTACTTGTAATTTTGAAATTTTGAATGAACTCTATGATACTACCGATTTAAATGTACAATTGGAATGCGGCCATTTTTTTAATTGGGAGATCATCAATTTAAATGCGGCAAGAATTAGCAAGTTTCCATTTGTTGGAGTCTACCAACCCCTTACCAATAAAGTGATGAATAAAATCATGTTGGATTTGCGCAAGAGAAATGGCACTATACTAGTGCCCGCCAATGATTTTAAAAATAATTTTCATGATTATGTAAAAGACCGATATGCATTGGGATTAGCTGCCGATCAAAATCCACCGAATCCTTTAAAAGCACATTGGGTGCCCTTTTTTAATCGGTTGACCCCATTTGTAGTTGGGCCGGAAAAAGGAGCTAAACAAAAAAATACCATTGTTATGTTTGGCCATTTTTATAAAGTAAAAAGAGGATACTATCATACTCAATTGGAATTGATTACCACAACTCCAAATGCATATGCTGAGGGAGAACTCACTAAAGTTTATGCAGAACATGTTGAAAGAGCTGTTAGGCTCAAGCCTGCCAATTATTTATGGAGCCACCGTAGATGGAAATGGGAATACGATCAAGAAAAATTTGGTCACTTAGTGGTCTAATTAATTCATCACCGCAACATCTTTTTCAATATCAAATTTATCGGGTAGCTCTTTTATTTTAGCAAAACCTCCTACTACATTTCTGATATTATGTATTCCTTGACGTTTAATTAAAGAAGATGCAATGATGCTTCTGTACCCACCAGCACAATGAATATAAATATTATGGTGGTCATCCAAATTAGTCATGCTTCCTGGATCGGTTAAATCATTTAATGGAATATTGATGGCTTCTTTAACATGACCATTTGCATATTCAGTTTCCTTTCTAACATCTACAATCACCATATTTGGATCAAAGGCAATATCCAAGGCCATTTCATCGGCTTCTATATCTATGATCATATCAATTTTTTCACCAGCTTCTTTCCAGGCTTCAAATCCAATCGCTAAAAAGCCTTCCATTTTATCAAATCCAACTCTGGCTAATCGAATAATACTTTCTTTTTCTTTTCCTTTTTCGGTCACTAAAATGATCGGTTCATTAAATGGCAAGAGGCTTCCTGCCCATTCGGCAAATCTTCCATCTAATCCAATACTGATTGATCCTGGAATAAATCCTTGTGTAAATTCAGCTGAGTTTCTTGTATCTAAAATAATTGCGTTAGCAGCTAGTTTTTCTTTAAAATCATCTATTGATAGTGGGGTCATCCCTTTCAACAAAACAGCATCTAATGAATCATATCCCTCTTTATTGATCTTAGCATTAATAGGGAAATAATTGGGTGGTGCAGCCAAACCTTCTGTTACTGCTTTTATGAATTCTTCCTTGCTTTGGTCTTGTAAAGCATAGTTGGTTAATTTTTGTTCTCCGATTGTACTGAATGTTTCAGGGCCTAAATTTTTACCACAACTACTGCCAGCACCATGAGCAGGATAAACAATTACTTCATTAGCCAAAGGCATGATTCTTTTTTGAAGACTTTCATATAACATACCTGCCAAGTCTTCCATGGTAATTTCATTTCCTTTCTGTGCTAGATCTGGTCTACCTACATCACCAACAAACAATGTATCTCCCGTAAAAATGGCATTGTCTTTTCCATTTTCATCTTTCAACAAATAGCAACTGCTTTCTAAAGTATGACCAGGGGTATGTAAAACGGTTATTGATATTTTACCTATTTGAAATATTTCCTCATCTTTCGCTACATGAACCGGAAATTTGGTGACAGTGCCAGGGCCATAAACAATAGTTGCGCCTGTAGAGGTAGCAAGGTCTAAATGACCACTTACGAAATCTGCATGAAAATGAGTTTCGAAAATATATTTAATGGTAGCGTTCCTTTCCTTTGCTAAAACAAGGTATTCTTCAATATCACGAAGGGGATCAATTACGGCCGCAACTCCTTCACTCTCAATATAATACGCAGCTTCACTTAAACAGCCTGTATACAGTTGTTTGATAAACATATTCAACAATTTGAAGCAAAGGTAATTTAATCAACCAAATTCTTAATAAAACCAATTACCTCGTTGAGTCGAGCATAATTTACAGCATAGAAAATGAATTTGCCTTCTCTTGAAGTACTCACTATCCCAGCTCTTCTTAAAATGGCCAAATGTTGGGATGCGACTGATTGTTCCAATCTGAGTTTAACGTATAACTCTGTTACGGTCATTTTAACTTGTTCATCAAGCAGTTTAATGATTTGCTGACGCAATTTATGGTTAATTGATCGTAAGATTAATGATGCTTTTTTTGCATGTAAAAAGTCGACTTTGATTGGTTCTCCACCGTTGGTTAGAACAATCGATTGTATTGTTGGGTTCATGACGAAGAGTTAAAGGGGGGGTGATCAACTATGTCTTCGCTATAAAGTTAAACAATTTGTGAATCATCATAGTATGAATTTTAACAATATTTTTTTACACTATTGTAGGTTAGTGCTGTGTATTGTAAAATTCTTTCACATAAATGGGTTCCGTATAAGCAATGTCCGAAAAATTTTGATCTAGAAAAGCCCTTTCTGATAGCTCAACCATTTGATTAACAGTGTGTTGTGACTGAATTACTACATTCGCATGGCTTAATTGTAGCTTGTTTATTTTAGCCGAACCATTCCCACAAAACAGCATAAATTCATCTTTTTTTAAGGAAGAAAAAAAGGCATCGTCTAAAATAAATGCTGTAGTTTCTTGGGTTGGGTACAACTCAGGGTTGTAAATTCCTCCAAAAACCTCCATTCTTCTCGCATCAATCATTGGGTAAAGCCGAAAGTCTGTTTTGGGTAAAATATCTTGCTTTACTGCTTCAGCAAGTGCTGCTGCTGCAATTACCTGGAGGGTATTCATCACAATCAAGGGCTTGTTTAAAGCATAACAAATCCCTTTTGCAGATGATAGTCCAACTCTGATTCCAGTGTAACTTCCTGGCCCACCAGTTACCGCAATTGCATCAATTTCATTCAACGTCTTATTGGATTTATTCAACACATTTTGTATTGCTACATGTAAAAAGCTAGCATGATTTTTTTGATGAATCTCTTCTTCTTTAGCAATAAGTTCCCCTTCTTGACTCAAACCAACTCCTGCATAATCAGTTGCCGTATCTATTTGTAATATTAAAGGCATGGACGATTTATTGGTTAAGTTCTTTAATCATTGCCGGCGCAATCGCATATCTAGCGCTACTTTCACCGAGTTTCAGTAATAATGAATAGATATTTTTTAGCCCAATCTTTTCGCTCCATTCAAAAGGACCGAAGGGATAATTGGTGCCAAGCTTCATTGCTGTGTCAATATCTTTTTTTGAACTAATTGCTTCGCCCAATGCAAAATAAGCTTCATTGACAATCATGGCGACTACCCTGGCGCTTACTAGCCCAGGTTGATCTGGTGCAATTAATGCTTTCTTTTTTAGTTTGGATAATAGTTGAACACCTTGATCAAGAAAGTTTGCATTACTCGATGCAATTTCTATGGATGATTCATGTAAAAATCCTGCCCATCCATTAAAGCGAATACAATTGGAAGGGATTGATTCTCCAGATTGAACAACTGCATTTATAAAAACAGGTTGTTGGGTAATCAATGGAAATGAATAACCATCGCTTTCAAAGCAACCATCAAAATACAGATCTGCCTCAGGAATATGATCATTGCCTTCAATCCAAATTAATTGAGCATCCATATTCGAAAAAAATGAAGCTAAAGCGATTTGTTGATTTGGAGTGGATTTAATTACTATTTGCATTATTCAAAATAAAAAACAAATTTACGTTGGCAAGTTGATCAAAATACATCAATTTGCCAGATCTCAAAATAAACATATGTCTAAACAAGTCATTAAAACGAATAACGCACCTTCTCCAATTGGTCCGTATAACCAAGCCATCAAAGCCAATGGATTTATTTTTGCGAGTGGTCAAGTTGCTTTTGTACCTGCTACAGGTCAGTTAGAATTATCCAGTATTGAAGCCGAAACACACCAGGTAATGAAAAATGTACAAGCTGTGTTGACCGAAGCTGGAGTTAGTTTTGAACATGTAATTAAAACAACCATTTTTTTAAGTGATATGGCTTTGTTTTCACAAGTGAATGAAGTTTATGGTACCTATTTCAAAGCAGATTTCCCTGCTCGTGAAACTGTTGCTGTGAAAGGATTGCCTCGTGGTGTGAATGTAGAAATTTCAGTTACTGCTGTAGCAGAATTGTAATCATATTGCTTTTTTCAGCGAATTATTGTATTGGAGATATCGAATAGGAAGTAGTAAAAAAGTACTCTTTTTTGGGTTCTAATAATAATAGTCCCATTCCATTATTAAAATTATCAGGAGCCCCTGTAAGGTTCTCTATGGCTATACTCTTCCTCGAAAGGGGGGTATAGATTTGTAGGATAGGATAACTATTATCTGGTTCAACAACTAGTTTCAAATCTTTGTTTTGTAAGACACATTGATTGATTTGATTGGGTGTAAACTCAAAAGAGTTATCCAAAAAAATCCCTTTCAAACTAATTCCTTTTAAAAAACGGTTGTCTTTCTTTTTTTTGCCAGTTGGTAATAATGCTTGGTCAAATACCAATTGTGTATCGCTGTTAAACTGCAATTGGTAATTGTCTACTTTCCCTCCTAAAGTAAAATATGGGTGCCATCCATCGGCATAAGGAATGGCTTCTTTATGTTGATGGATCACTTTAGTAGTAACACTTATTTTATTGCCGATAGATAAGCTCCATAATAATTCAATTGAAAATGAAAAAGGATAACCTTGATCGGCAGATGCATAAGTATAGGCTAATTGAACGGTGGCATTGGTTTCTGTAGCTTCCACTTTTTTTATTGAATATTGGGCATCATATATTAATCCATGTATAGCATGCTCTCCTAAATAATGTTTATGCACTTTAAATTGTTGCTTATTAAAAGAATAAGTTCCGTTTTTCATTCTGCAAACAAAAGGACTGAGCTTAGCGCTTTTAAAGCTATTTGAAATATTTTTTCGAGCGTCGGCAACAGAGCTAAATCCATCAATACAATTATGTATTTTCCCTTTTAATGGAAGCTTGAATCCATTAATGAAACCACCAAAAGCATATATTTCTGCTAGACAACCAGTTTGCTTGTCTTTTAATTGAATAACTGGATGGGCTTGTTGATTATTTACACTTACCGAAAAACGCATATGACTATTTATGCATCAAGATAAAGCAAAAATCAATTTTTTAACAAGTTTAAAAAACTAACAATTGTTAACCAACCGAATTATACATTATTTTTGGACCTGAATACTGGATTGCTATGGCCTATACACTTCAAAATAAGGTTAGAATTGTTACTGCAGCGAGCTTGTTTGATGGCCATGATGCTGCAATCAATATAATGAGAAGAATTCTTCAATCTAAAGGAGCAGAAATCATCCATTTAGGACATAATAGGAGTGTGGCAGAAATTGTTGAGTGTGCTATTGAAGAAGATGCTCAGGGGATTGCCATTACCAGTTACCAGGGCGGACACCTAGAATTCTTTAAATACATGAAGGATTTACTGGATCAAAATGGTTGTGGGCATATTAAAATATTTGGCGGCGGTGGGGGTACTATTCTTCCTGAAGAAATAAGGGTATTGCATAAATATGGTATCACCAGAATTTATAGCCCAGATGACGGTCGTAAAATGGGACTGGAAGGAATGATTGAAGATGTAATCAAGCAATGTGATTTTCCGCTGATTAAACAGGCCAATCATGTAAAATCGATGACCACAGGTGAACTAAAAGATGTTCGTAAGGTCGCCAGAATGATCACTTTGGCTGAAAATGGGATTGAAAAATGGGATGAAAAAAATGCAAATCCAACAAGGCCAATTCCTGTGTTAGGAATTACAGGAACAGGAGGTGCAGGAAAGAGTTCTGTTACAGATGAAATTGTAAGAAGATACCTGCATTTATATACAAATAAAACAATCGCAGTTATTTCTGTTGACCCTTCAAAGAAAAAAACCGGAGGGGCATTATTGGGTGATCGAATTAGAATGAATGCTATTGCACATCCTCGAGCTTATATGCGCAGTCTTGCAACCAGAGACGACAATATTGCTTTGAGTGCTCATGTGCAAGATGCAATTGATATTTGTAAACAAGCCGATTTTGATTTCATCATCATTGAATCTGCAGGTGTTGGTCAAAGCGATGCTTCTATTTTAGATTTTTGTGACGTCAGCTTGTACATCATGACTCCAGAATATGGGGCTGCTTCTCAATTAGAGAAAATCAATATGTTGGATTATGCAGATGTTATTTGCATTAATAAATTTGATAAGGCAGGGGCACTAGATGCTTTACATGATGTGCGAAAACAATTCAAGAGAAGTCATGAACTATGGGATGCAAAAGATGATGAATTACCAGTAATTGGAACTATCGCAGCACAGTTTAATGATACAGGGGTAAATCAGTTATTTAGTAAAATTGTACAAGCAGTACAACAAAAAACAGGAATAAATTTTGATGAGGCTGGAAATGCTTCAGCCATTTTTTCTACAGATAGCACTACTACAAAATCAAAAATTATTCCTCCCAAAAGAGTTCGTTATTTGGCAGAAATTACCGAACAGAATAGAACTTATAATGAATGGGTTAATGAACAAAGTGCCATTGCATCAAAATGGTATCAGATAACTGGCACTATTCAATCTATTAAAAACAATGATTCACTAGTTGCAGAATTAGAAAAAATCGCGCAACAATTTGAATCGTCATTAGACAAAGATTGCAAACAACTTATTGAAAATTGGCCAAGCCAGGTAAAAAAATACCAATCAGATTTTTTTGAATATACTGTAAGAGATAAAGTAATTAAGCAGCCTTTATCAGTAAAATCATTGAGTGGAACCAGAATTCCAAAAGTGATCTTACCTCGTTACAAAGATTGGGGCGATATACTTCGCTGGCAATTACAAGAAGGAATACCAGGAGAATTTCCTTACACTGCAGGCGTTTTTGAATTGAAGCGTCAGGGTGAAGATCCAACCAGAATGTTTGCAGGAGAAGGTGGCCCTGAAAGAACCAATAAAAGGTTTCACTATGTATCATTAGGGCAACCAGCCATACGTTTGTCTACTGCATTCGACAGTGTTACATTGTATGGAGAAGACCCTGCTCATCGTCCTGATATATTTGGAAAAGTAGGGAATAGTGGTGTGAGTATTGCTACGGTAGATGATGCAAAAAAATTATATAGTGGATTCGATTTGTGCGATCCAAAGACATCTGTAAGTATGACCATTAACGGGCCTGCCCCTATGGTACTGGCATTCTTTATGAATGCAGCAATTGATCAACGATGTGAAAAATGGATTACTGAGAATAATGATTGGGATAGAGTAAATGCCATTATTTCGAAAAAATTTGATCGATTACCCAAGCCAATTTATTATAATCCAACATTGCCAGAAAGATTACCCGAAGGAAACAATGGATTAGGGATACAATTATTAGGACTTAGTGGAGATGAAGTATTACCTAAAGAAGTCTATTTACAAATCAAAGCCGAGGCTTTGCAACAAGTTAGAGGAACAGTTCAAGCAGATATTTTAAAAGAAGATCAAGCACAGAACACTTGTATTTTTTCTACAGAGTTTGCCTTGAAATTAATGGGCGATGTACAAGCTTATTTTATAGACAATAAAATAAGAAACTTTTATAGTGTAAGTATTAGTGGCTATCATATTGCAGAAGCCGGAGCTAATCCAATTACTCAGTTGGCTTTCACTTTGTCTAATGGATTTACATATGTAGAATATTATTTGAGTAGGGGAATGAATGTAGATGACTTTGCTCCTAATTTATCTTTCTTCTTTAGTAATGGAATGGATCCTGAATATTGTGTTATTGGTCGTGTAGCAAGAAGAATTTGGGCGAAGGCAATGAAATATAAATACAAAGCCAATGAGCGTTCACAGAAATTAAAATACCATATTCAAACTAGTGGTAGAAGTTTACACGCTCAGGAAATAGATTTCAACGATATCAGAACCACATTGCAGGCTTTGTATGCTATATATGATAACTGTAATAGTTTACATACCAATGCTTATGACGAAGCAATTACAACACCTACAGAAGAAAGTGTTAGAAGAGCGATGGCCATCCAATTAATCATTAATAGAGAGTTGGGCACTGTAAATACGGAAAATTTTATTCAGGGTAGTTTTGCAGTAGAAGAATTAACTGATTTGGTAGAAGAGGCGGTATTGATAGAGTTTGAAAGAATTACTGAAAGAGGAGGTGTATTAGGCGCAATGGAGCGAATGTACCAGCGTAATAAAATCCAAGAAGAAAGTTTGTATTATGAAACGCTAAAGCATACAGGAGAATTACCATTAATTGGGGTGAATACATTTTTAAATAAAAAAGGAAGCCCAACAATATTGCCAGGTGAGGTTATAAGAAGTACTACAGAAGAGAAAGAGCAGCAGATTCAAAATCTGCAAGCTTTTCATTCGGTAAATAAAGAAAAAAGTACAGAGGCTTTGGAAAAATTAAAGCAAGCTGCCATTAATAATGAAAATTTGTTTAATGAATTAATGGAGACAGTAAAATATTGTTCATTAGGTCAAATTACAAGTGCGCTTTATTCGGTAGGCGGTCAATATCGAAGAAATATGTAACTTGGATTTATGAAACAACAGTTAATGCTCCTTTTTATAGGAATTATTTCTTTCGGCACTACAATAAATGCCCAGTTTAGAAAAATTGATACTACCATGAAAATTGGTAAAGCAGGGTATAAAGTAATTTGTAGTAACAAAAGTGAAACCAAAAACAGTGTTTCAATTACGCCAATTGGATTTCAGAATTCTGCACGTGATGTAATGTTTGAAGTGAAAGGGAGAATTTTAAAGGCAGAGGTTGATGATTTAAACAATGATGTATTTCCAGATCTGGTTTTATACGTTTACGAACCTGGCGATAAAGGTAAAGGCAACGTAGTAGGCATATCTTCAATTAACAATGAAACTTTTGCCCCAATTAGTTTCCCTGATATAGTAAATGATCCAAAATTAAGGATTGGTTATGCTGGTTTTGATTCATTCTTATTAATGGAAGGTACTTTGATGCGCCGCTTCCCAGTATATACAACTGATTCTTCTGATATAAAGCCTACAGGTATGATGAGGCAGATTCAATATAAAGTTCTGAAAGACGAAAAGGAAGGCCTCAAATTCAAGCCTGTCAGAAGTTATGAGTACGCCAAGCAATAATTGATGTTTATTTAATTTTCTTCAATCCATTTCTTTGTTCCAAAATACTATCTTTAAGATTCTTTAATCTCAAAGCTATGTACAAGGTTGTCTTTTTTTGCTCGGTAGTGTTTACATTTATCGTTTCATCGGCCCAAACGATAGAACAAGTTGAAAAAAATAAAATTACTTTGCCCAATGGTTGGGGTCTTACTCCGATTGGAAGAAATTTTCCTTTAGGGGATCTCCCGTTAAATTTAGTGGTAAGTAAATCAGCAAAACTCATGGCTGTTACCAATAATGGCCAAAGTGTTCAGAGTATACAATTGATTGATCCTAAAACAGAAACTGTTCTCGATACAAAGATCATTGGTAAAAGTTGGTATGGATTGGCTTTTAGTGATGATGCTAAAAAATTATATGCTTCTGGGGGGCATGATAATTTTATCTTAGTGTATGGCATTGATCAAAATAAATTATCTGATCCTGACACCATTGTATTAGGAAAAAAATGGCCTAATAAAGTTGGCCCAGCTGGAATTGCTATTGATGATATTCGTCATTTGATGTATGTAGTGACTAAAGAAAATAACAAATTGTACATTGTGGATTTGCTCACTAAGAAAATAGAGTTAGAATTTTCTTTGGGCGGAGAAGGGTATTCATGTGTATTGTCTCCCGATAAAAAGCAATTATATATTAGTTGTTGGGGATGCGACAAACTCTATTTCTTTGATACTGAAAAAAGAAATGTTACAGTTGAAATACCAGTTGGAGATAATCCCAACGAAATTCTTGTTACTAAAAAAGGGAAAACGGTATATGTTGCCAATTCAAATGATAACACCGTTTCGGTTGTTGATGTAGCTTCTCAAAAAGTAGTTGAAACCCTAAATGCTGCGCTCTATCCAGATGCTCCCAATGGATCTACCACCAATGGTCTTGCACTAAGTGCCGATGAAAAAACTTTGTATATAGCCAATGCAGATAATAATTGTTTGGCAGTTTTTGATGTAAGTGTATCTGTGCAAAGCAAGAGTAAGGGATTTATTCCTGTTGGATGGTATCCTACCAATGTGAAATTGGTCAATAAAAAAATATTTGTAACCAATGGAAAAGGATTTTCTTCTATGGCCAATCCTTATGGGCCTAATCCATTTGCCAATAAACAGATTGTGGTTTACCAAGAAGGAGATCCGAATAAACCCAAAGATGTACAATATATCGCCGGACTTTTTAAAGGAACAATGAGCGTAATGGATGAACCCAAGGAAGCTGAGCTAAGTGTATATTCTCAAGTTGTTTATAGAAATACACCTTATAATAAAGTAAAAGAATTAATAGTAAAAGGAGAAGAAGGCAATCCAATCCCAAGAAAAGTGGGCGCTCCTAGCCCAATTAAATATGTATTTTATGTGATCAAAGAAAATAGAACCTATGATCAGGTCTTAGGAGATATGAAAGAAGGTAATGGTGACCCAAGGTTGACTTTGTTTGGAGAAAAAATCACACCAAACCAACATGCTTTGGCTAAAGAATTTGTTTTATTAGATAATTTTTATGTTGATGGAGAAGTAAGTGCCGATGGACATAATTGGAGTACGGGTGCATATGCAACTGATTTTTTAGAAAAAAATTGGGTAAGTAGTTATGGGGGTAGAGGTGGAAGTTATGATGCAGAAGGCAATCGAGCAGTTGCCAATAATAAAGGTGGTTTCATTTGGGATCATTGTGCTAAAGCAGGTGTAAGCTTTAGAACTTATGGAGAATTTGCAGACAATTATAAACCCAATATCCCCGTATTAAAAAATCATTTCTGTCCTTATTTTACAGGATACAATAATGCAGTTCAAGATACAGTTCGGTTTAATCAGTGGAAAAGAGAATTTGATTCTTTATTACAGAAAAATGCAGTTCCACAATTCAATTCTGTTAGATTTTCTAATGATCATACAGAAGGATTGCGTTTAGGAAGACCTTCTCCTTATGCTCATGTTGCAGACAATGATTTAGCAGTAGGATTATTTGTAGAATATTTGAGTAAAAGCCCTATCTGGAATGAAACAGCTATTTTTATTTTAGAAGATGATGCACAAAATGGGGCTGATCATGTGGATGCCCATAGAAGTACAGCATATGTTGCAGGAGGATTTGTGAAAAGAGGTTTTGTAGATCATACCATGTATTCTACATCATCTATGTTAAGAACCATTGAGCTCATCTTAGGTATACCACCAATGTCGCAATACGATGCTGCTGCAACACCTATGTGGCGTTCATTCTCCAGTACTGTTAATTCAAAGCCTTTTAATTCAATCATTCCTCAGATCAATTTAAACGAAAAGAATACTGCAATGAATGAATGGCAAAGAAGATCTGAAAAATTTGATTTGAGTAAAGAAGATGCGGTACCTGATTTGGAATTCAATGTTGTTCTCTGGCATGGATTGAAAGGAGATGCTACTCCCTTTCCTGGTCCAAAGCGAGCAGCTTTCTTTAAACCAGTAAAAAAGGCAGATAAAGATGATGATTAAATCAGTTGCTTTTTATAGAGTAAAAAATTGTCTTTGTTAGCAGGAAGCACTATTTTTTCTTGAAAGGTCATGCCTATGTTTTCTAGCACCTGAATAGATTTGTTATTTATTTCAGTTGTTATTGC
Source organism: Sphingobacteriia bacterium (assembly GCA_004294465.1). Classification (GTDB taxonomy): domain Bacteria; phylum Bacteroidota; class Bacteroidia; order Chitinophagales; family Chitinophagaceae; genus Sediminibacterium. The sequence goes on from REAV01000071.1 coordinate 13,853, forward strand.
ACAAACTTCTGGAAGTAAAAGTTTTTCTTTTGCCCATAATAGTATCGATTTTGCAGCTTCTGTTGCAAAGCCATTTTTTTCATGTTCTGGCAAAATAGCAAAACCTAAATCAGGTATTAATAAACCATCTCTTTTTACCAAGCCACATATTCCTATTGGCAATTTTTTGGTTTTCAGGACGATCAAATACAATCCAAATCCATTATTCCGGTAACTACTGATTATTTTTTCACTTATATAATTACTAGCAGCCGTTTTGTACCGAACGTTTCTATCTCCAATGAAAGATAGCCAACTTGGTGTATTCATTAATTGTAACATGAAGTCGGAATCTAAAATGGAGAGCTCTCTTAAATACAGCCTATCTGTTTCAAGTTTGAATATGGATTTCATTGAGTTATAGGTTGAATAAGGTCCCAAAGATTTCCATATAGATCTTCAAATACAGCTACAGTTCCATACTCTTCATTACTAGGAGGCCTGACAATTGTAATTTGATGCAACAGTAAATTTGCATAGTCTTTGTTAAAATCATCGGTATATAAAAATAAAAATACCCTTCCACCTGTTTGATTTCCTACTCTACTAGATTGTAATTCATTGGCCGCTTTAGCAAGTAGCAAACAACAATGACCATTTCCTTTTGGCTTTACTAGTACCCATCTTTTTATTTCACTCAAAGGGGTATCTTCAATAAGATCAAAATTCAATTTTTTTGTGTAAAATTCAATAGCGTCGTCATAATCATTTACTACAAGGGCTATATGTGCTATTTGTTGATTCATCTTCCGCTGGTTATAATGATTTTTGTAACTAGTTTTTCTTCTCCTGTATCATTTTTAATAAACACAAGATACAACCCACTTGCAATTTTATTGCCATTGTAGTCTTTGCCATTCCAAACAGCCTGGCCACCTAAACTTCTGGTTTGAAATATCAATCTTCCATTCAACTCAGTGATTTTTAATAATGCATTTTCGGTTAATCCTTTTATAGCGATGGTTCCTTCATATCCAACAGGTACCGGGTTAGGATAAACAAGCACATTGGTCAGTTTTTCCCGGGCTTCAACAGCTGTACTTCTAAAACTACAGATGCCATTAAATGTAGCAAAATACACTTCACCTGTTTCAGGGTCAACTCCAATCTTTTTTACATCATTACTTAATAAAGGACTATTTGCAATGGTAAAATGATGGATTATTTTTTTTCCATCAGAACTAAGCATCCATACTCCATTTTGGGTTCCTACCCATTTTCTATTTGCTCCATCAATTGCAATGCATTGAACTTGTTCACCTTTAAACAAAAATCCAGCAAATTGATCTTGTTGAATTATTGGTAGTATAGCATCACATCTTCCATTTCCAAAAACATCATTGGTACAATTGATAATAGCAATCCCGTCATCTGTACCAACCCAAATAGTGCTATTTTTATCTCTTACTATGCATAAAACATTATTACTGGGAAGATTGCCGTTCCCGATTCCTTGCTTAAATATTCTCCATTGATCGTCATTGGTGTTGTCTACATTTTTTCCATATTGATAGCAGATCAGACCGTTGTTTTTGGGCGAAACTATCCAGATCTGATCATTGTCATCTGCTACAATCTGTGCAACTGCATTTTCAGTTAAAGCAAATGGAATTGTAAATGACTTCCATGCCCCATCATTTTTTCTCAACTTTAATGCTTGAGGAGCACCATAATTACTGATCCATAAATGATTGTTATTATCAAAAGCAAGTCCGCTAATTCGGTAACTATTAGGATCTCCAATGGCTGGTTCTATAGGGCTATTTTTTTGCTTATAAATGATGTTTTCATTGTCTTTTATTTGCACCAATCCACCACCATAGCTGCCTGCCCAAAGGCTTTCATTGGTTGGGTCAATGGCAAGGCTGATAAAATCGAGTGTAGAATCTAATTGAGGGGTATTAAATGCACCTTTGCTTTTCCAGATACCATTGTTATATTGGAAAATTCCATTCCGATTAAATAAATAATTCCATGCTGTATTGACTGACCCTGCAGCAGCATAGACAGTTGATTTTGTTATTGCGAATTCTCCGCTCGCAACTCCAATTGGTCCATTTGGAATAAATCTGTTTACGCTGTTTGTAAATTGAGCAAGGCCACCAAACTGGTCAGCAACCCAAACCGAATTATTATCGGTAATTGCAGAACGCGGTTGTGAAATGATGCCTGCCTGACTCAAGTTTTTTTCTATAACTGCATTCGCATTCAAAACGATTACCCTTGATCCGCCATTTTTATTTTTTTGACAGAGATGCAATTTATCTGCACTGACGGTTGCATTGATTATTTGCCAGCTCGTATCGGCATACAGTAAGCGCCAGCTATTATTTGATAGTACAAATGCTGAATCGTTCTTTGTTGCGAGTAATTGGTTATTTATGATGCCCGTAAATTGTATGGGTCCGGCAGGTAATCCATTCAGCCCACTTAGCAAAGTCCATGCACTGTAATTGGCTAAATTAGTACCATTTAGTGGGGCTCTTTTTAACCCTTCATTTGTAGCCGCATAAAAAAAATTGTTATCAGAAATGACATTATTCACATTTACTTGGTTTCCTGAATTACCAATAACCCAAGTGTCTTTTATTTCGTACTTGTTTAATTCGGCCAAAATAACCCCCAAGCCACTGGATAAATACGCGATTCCATTTTTGCAATAAATATGATTAATGGTTTTATTACCAACAATTTTTGATTGAACAATAGCCGAAATATTTTTTACAATACTTCCTTTAAGTATATCTGTATTGCTATTTTTATATGCTATTATTAATTGTTGACTTTGGTCATCCCAGCCTATTGCACTCACCCCAACATCGTTTAGACCATTGACTTTGCTATATCTTGAGATCTCGCCTTTATTGTCAATCGAAAAAAGATTACTATTAGTTGCACAGTAAATTTGGTCTCCTTTTACAACTTGTATACAGTTTTGATAATTTAAATGCTCTCGCCAATTGCCTATGGGAATTTGAGCAATAACAGTTGATTTTACTAAAAGCAGAAAAAAGCTAATCCCAATTAAAAATCGCTTCAGCATTCATTAAAGGTAACAATTAATGAACAATTTAAAGTTCAACTATACCATGTTTCATGGCAAAAACAATTAAACCAACTCGGGTATTGATTTCTAATTTTCTAAATAAATTATCTCTGTGAGTATCGATGGTTCTAACGCTAATAAACATTTCTTTGGCAATTTCTTTATAACTTTTATCCATACATAACCATTGCAAAAACTGAACTTCACTCTCCGTAATGTTGAGCAATTTAGTGGTGTTTAGGTCAGTATCTTGATCGTTAGTAATATAATTAACCAACTTGTCTTTTACTAGTTCGTTAACATAAAAATCATTTTTGATGATTGATTCCATTGCCTGTTTTAAAATGGCGGGTTTACTTTCTTTAAGAATGTAACCTTTTACACCATTTCTTAGCATGCGAATAATGGCCATATCGTTCGATAGCATGCTGAGCACCAAAATTTTTGTATTGGGTAGTTCGTTTTTAATCCATAATGCTGTCTCATATCCATCCATTACTGGCATAGTGATATCCAATAAAACAATATCAGGTATTTCCTCTCTATTTAGGTTGTCGATAAATTCTTTACCATTACCTGCTTCTGAAATGACTTTAAAGTCCGGAAATGTGTTGATTAGTCCTGCAAGACCTGATCTAAGCATTTCATGATCATCAACTAGCGCAACTTTTGTCATGAGTTTAAATCTTAAGTTTTAAAATTACTGTAGTTCCAACTCCCAATGAACTTTTTATTTCAACATCTGTATTAATCATTTTTGCCCTGGAATAAATATTTTCTAGCCCAATTCCTTGTCTCTCTTTTCTTATAGTGGATGTATCAAAACCTACTCCGTCATCGATTATTGTAATACTAATAGTTTTATTGTCATTTTCAATTACAATATCGATATTTTTTGCAGATGCGTGGGTAATGATATTATTAATTATTTCCTGAATCATTCTAAAAATGATGATATCTTTTCCTACTATAAACCCTTCAAAATCTTCGGCATGTGGAGATGTAAAGCTTGTAGTATATTTTCCAGTTCTTTCAATTGTGTGTAATAATTGAATGATAGATTCATGTAATCCTATTTGGTGAAAACTGTTGTTTTTTAAATTGTGGCTGATACCTCTTAAATCTGAGACTGCTTTCCCCAATAATTCATCAATAAGCTCAGTTCTAGATTCAAAGGTTTCTTTGGTTAACTGAATATTACTTATTTTGGCCAAGGAAAGTATTTGACCAACATTATCATGAATTTCATAGGCAATATAGGAAAGTGTTTGCTCTTGTATTTCTATTTGTGTTTTTAGTAAGGTTTGTTCAAAAAGATTTTTTAATTCTTCTTTTTCTTGTTGATTTTTTCTTTGTCTACGTAGAAATAAAAAAACCAATACTAAAAGAAATACCCCAATTAAAACTAAGAATACAGACGCAACAATAATGGTAATTAATATTTCTTGCTGTTGTTCCGGCATAGTATAAATGAAAAAATAAAAGCTGAATATAATATTACATTTAAACTCTGGTTGATAGTTCCATAAATTTTCTTCCCTTCTATTTGCATATCGAAACTACGTAAGTATTCAAAAAGAGCATTGATAATCACAGATCCAAGATAAAAGAGTAATAAGCCTGTACAAACCCAGAAAAAGGGTTGTTTGGTAAGTGTGTTTTCCAAATATTCTGGTAAAACGGATTCATAAAAAAATAAACAACAAAAAACAACAATAAAAAATGACCCTAACAAGAAAGTGTACGTGTGAAATTTTTCAATTCCTTGATAATACATTAGATTAATAAATACTGCTATAATATATAGCGGCATGAAAGCTATACTTAATAATTTAAAGTTGGTTTTCCGATAATGCTTATAAAACAGGAATGAATAAAAAATAAATTCAAATGTGGTGAATACATTGTATAATAAATAATTTTTTATTCCATGTGCTGTCATCCAAAGACCAGTAAGTTCAATTACTAATGTCAATAATAAAAAGGGAAGAAAGTATTTTAAATCGGTGTTTTTAAGTGTTTTAAATAGAAATAAGCACACTAAAAAACTGCTGGCTTGCACCAGCAGATATATGGATGATAACATTAAAGGATCGCTTTTATGGAAAGGTAGTAAAAACTATGGCCAAATATTACCATGGTTAAAATAATTTGAACCTTCGTCTAATACATCATTTGCTGCTTGGCTCTTGATATTACCAGTTTTTTTATTTTTGTTCTTACCCATGAAAAATACAGTAACCCTGCCAATATCTGATTTTTTTACAGCCGTTTTTTCATCGTAAACTCCAAAGCTTACATAAACACTATCCGATTTATATTTTCTTTTCAATAAATCCATGTAGTTGCGTAAATCTTTGGTAGAAAAAGCTATGTATTGAGAAGCATTTTTGGTTTTATAAGTTTCATGAAACTTTTCTCCCATGCGTTCTGCCGCTTCTTTTGAAATTAAGCCTCTAATAGTATTACCTGCAGCCTGAGCAGAAATATTACCTTCATCAAATTCATTTTCAACGCTTTCTTCAATAACTTCTTCTTGTGCTTTCTGACAAGATACTAACGTTAAACTAGCTAAAACCATAGTTATTGTTAGTAATCTGATGTTGAAATACTTTTTCATAGAAATAATTTTAATTGTGTGCTTGATCGTTGCTCTATAACGCAAATTACATTAAAGGAGTATAGTTTGTTATGACATCTATCATATTTCAATAAAACATTATTTATAATAATTTGAAATACATGTATATGTGTTTAGCACTACAAAAAATACGGTGAAATAACGCTTAAAAAACTAACTGATTTTTGAGCTGATTTCATTATTTCAGCTTTATTTATAGTAGACTATTGGCGAATAATCTTAAACTAACAACTTATTGATAAATATGCTTTTTAATGGTACGGTGATTCACCCACCATATCAACACCAATAAAAATAAGGCCGCAAAAGCTGTTATTGGAGAAATGAAAAAGTCAATAAAAATAGACTGTTTCGTTAATGAGGTTTTAAGCAAAAATTGAAGAATCATTACCAGTAGCAATGCCCCAAAGATTAGCCAACAATAGATTGGAAAAAATTTTCTCATTAAGAATCTACTCAATTGTTTGGGCGAAGTTCCTAATCGTATCAAGCGTTTTATTTCAATTTTACTATTGGCAATTGTTATTTGTATAAATAAAGTAAATACCAACAGCGCAAATAGGAATAATACAATTCCTGTAAATCCAGCAATTCTTACTACTGCATCAACCACTTTTCTATATTTACTGAATCTGGTTTTATCGGAATCGGTGGTTAATTGATTTTCATGTAAAAATTGAGTGAGTATTGGATTTCCAGGGTCCTTTGTTCTGATAACAAGTCTTGAGACTGATTGATTGCTATCCGAAGCATATAAATTGTTTCCCCAATTCATAAACTCATTTGGTATAATCATGGAAGATATTCGATCACTAAATCCTACAATTTTACCATTGAAAGATCTACTGCCATTTTTACCATAAATAGTTACTTTAAAGAGAATCATTTTTACTACAGCAGGAGTAAGTTGTGGTAAATTTTGGGATAATGAAAATTGAAAATTATAAAAATCCAAAAACATAGATGGAATAATAATGGGAACATATGGAGATTGTTCATTCCATGTCCAATTTGTTCCATTCAAATCAATAAAATCGGCAGGTACACTTTCAAATGAAATATCAGTATAAAAGGGGAATCGTTCACTATTGCTTTCGATACTGGCTTTATACCTGCTTGGGGTTAAGAGTCCAACTGCATCAATGAAGGGTTGTGCTTTGATTCTTTTAATGATACTATCTCCCAACTGGGTATTACCCAAAGTAGCATCTGTCATTTCTTTGTTGATCACTAGAAAATTAGCAATACTATCTCTGTTTGATTTGCTATTTAATAACTGATTATAGTTTACTTGAAGTTGAACTGAAATCAATAAAAGTAAAATTGCTACAAACAATCCAATGATGGCGGTAATCAATTTAGTTTTGCCAGAACTGTCTCGAATAATTTTGCCTAAAATAGTATTTAGCTGATTCATTTATAAATACAATGTTCTTGAATAAATAAATGATTGATCATCGTTTAAGTCTGTCAAAACGAAACCTGCATTTCGCTTATTGCATTCTTCATTAATCAATTGAATGGCCAAATGCTGATTCTCCAGATCCAAATGACTGAATGGTTCATCCATTAAAAGCCAATCAAACGGCTGTATCAATGCCCTAATGATGCAAATTCTCTGTTGTTCACCATAACTGCAGGTAGAAGCGGATTGGTCTAGAATCCCCCGAATTCCCAGTAATTGAGCCATTTCTTCAATCTTTGAAGATTCGTAAAATGGAGTTTGCAGTATTCTTTTTAATTCTATATTTTCTCTCGCTGTTAATTGTTCAAATAATTGTAAGTCCTGGAAAATAATACTTATGCTCAATTGCCTTTGAATGGCAACTTGATCAGCATTGAATTGTTTAATATCCTTTCCGTTAAATTGAATTACACCGTCATAATCATTTCTTAGTCCATATAACTGATGAATCAACGTTGTTTTTCCGGTACCACTTGGAGCAGTAATTTTTATTCTTTCTCCTGATTTAAATTGAACATGCTTGTTCCATATTTCAGAGCCTTTCTCCCTTTTTTTTTCTTTTAAAGGGAATGGCATTACTTGATTTAGTTCAAACATTGGTAAATCATTAATTGGCCCTTATAACTGCTGGAACACCTGTTGGAAATAATTTTTCTTCCATTTCTTTCTCGCGCTTAGCTTGAAGTCTGGCATCCACAGCAATATTGGTAAACAAACTCATAAGTGTTACCAAGCTATTTTGTTTTTCATTTTGCATTCTCACTTCAAAAATTGCTTTAATTGATCCTCCTGAATAATTTTCTGAACTTCCAAGAATATCTTTTACCGTATTTTTTGCTGTAATCATCGATTGGTGATAACCATCAGTTGAATCCTTAATAAAACCATTTACAGTATTTGCTACATCAATATAAATTACTGTAGACTTTCCTTTAAAATAATCCAAGGCTTCTTTATTAATTACTGATTTATTGGTAGAAGCAATATATTGAGCATAAGTAATAGAGTCACTTGCAAGAATTAAATTTTGGTCATTTGCAACTAAGAATAGCCCCATGGTTCTTAATAAATCGGCACCTTTATATTCATTTCCTTTTTTCTGAATTGTACCCATTTCAACAGCCTTATCCATTAACTTTTTAAAATTGTCTTTATTCCCAATCGGGATATTCATGATCATTTTTCCAATCTGTTTTTGTTTCGACAAGAACAATTCATCTATTCTTTGTTGAGGTTCAGTAGCACCAATTCCAATATCTGAAACAATTACTGCAATATCTCCTTTAACAGCACCGTACAAATCTCCACTACTGATTCCTGATTTTTTCAAAAATTCATTTACAATTCCCTCTACTTCTAATTGTTGTAAGACACCTCCAAAAATGGCTGGATTAAAGGAAGCCATCATAATGGCATTGATGTTTTTTGAAGGATAATTTTCCAATAAGGAAAGATTTACGGTTGGGCCTGCATATTTAGATAAGATACTTCCTAAAAAAGGGTTGGTATAGGTAGAAGACTTTACAACGATTTTACCTTCCTCGAAAGCAAGTGTAGCAGTTGTATAATTGTCCTTGGTTAGCTCTTCTAGTTTAGGAAGTTCTAATGGCATTCCAGTTAAGTTGCCTAATAAATTATTCGATGAGCTAAATAAATATCCTTCTGCATTGGTCTTGAACATTTCTCCGAAACCCTTTACAGACATAATAGAAGCTTCTTCTTTTTGGGTAAATAGCCTATTTGCTTCAGCGATCATTTCTTTGCTAGAATTGCCTTTGCTAGGAACAATAAATTTCATTTGAATAGAATCATAATAGGGCTTAACATTTTGGGTGTAAAACATGGCAAGTACATGCTCTTTATCCCAGGCTAATAAAGAATTTTCTTTATTGTCAATATAATTAAATGCTTTTTCTTCTTGAATATTTTTATTGCTTGAATAGTCGCTTGATTTGATAAATGAAGCTAATTTATCTTTATCACTAATGCTAGCAAGTACATTCATTATAGTAACATCTGAATTATCTGCAGCTTTTTTTCTAACAACAAAAAAATGTATTTTTTCTTTCCAATTGATCCCAGCATTTGCACGTAAGTCGTCAATGATTTTTCTATCTTTTTTACTGGAAGTATCTTTTTCAAAGATTTTGCTTAAAATGGTATCAATAGATATACCATCACTTTGAAGTTTGTCTTTTAATGAATATGCGTTTAGTGAAACAACCGCTATTGCATCTTTAGGAATTAATTTGGTTTCTTTCGGGGCATTGTTTTTACAAGCAACTAAGCTACCAGAAAGTAAAAACGCGAGCACTACATAATGTAAAGACTTCTTCATAACTGTATTTTATACAGTGAAGTTAACCCTTTAGCTAATTTTAGCGGGTTTTAAAGGATATTATTACAATAATGCCTGATAAATGGCTTCCTGAATGTTTGAACGAACATTCAATTGACTTAGTTTATTATTGTTTCTAGTTGGCGTTACTCTATTAGAAAGAAAAATGTAGACCAATTCTTTGTCTGGGTCTACCCAAACACAAGTACCAGTAAATCCTGTATGACCAAAACTGTTCGATGAGACCGATTTAGAAGGGTAAGGGTCCTTTCTTGTTAAATTGTCTTTTTCAGGTTTGTCAAAGCCAAGGCCTCTTCTACTTATTTCGCTATTGTATGCTGTAAATAATTGTATGGTTTCTTTCTTAAATAACTGAATACCGTTTAAAGTTCCGCCATTTAATAACAATTGGTACAATTGTGCTAAATCTTTTGCATTGCTAAATAAACCAGCATGACCAGCAACACCACCAAATAAGGATGCACCTTCGTCATGCACATCTCCGCGTATTAATTGACCTCTAAAATGCTTTTCTTCTTCTGTAGGAACAATTGAGTTTAGTGTAAATCTTTCTCTAGGATTAAACCCAGTAGTTGTCATTTGTAATGGCTTGTAAATATTTTTTTGTACATACTCATTCAAAGGCAAACCACTTAATGCTTCCACGATTTTTCCTAAAAAAATAAAATCATTATCGCTATAAACATATTTGCCCGCTGGAGTTAACTTGCTTTGCAAAATTCTTTTGTACAAACTGTCTTGCCAATCATTTCTGAGGTATACATTTTCTGCCACTCTACTTGTAAAGCCTATAGTGGGTGTAGTTGAAAAGTAATCTGGTAGAGGTTTTCCGGAAACCGAATCAATTAATTCTTTGTAAAATGGAATGAACGGATTTAATCCAGCCTGGTGCAACAAAATATCTTTTATTTTCAATCCAGCCTTATCAGATCCTTTCACCCAAGGTAAGTAATCGCCTAAGGTTTTTTCTAATGAGATCCTTCCTTCTTCATACAATTTCATAATGGATACTGTAGTTGCAGAAACTTTTGTTACTGAAGCTAAATCATAAATCATGTTGGTATTGATGGATTCCTGCTGATCGAAATTGGTATATCCAAATGCCTTTTCATAAGCTATCTTACCTTTTCTGGCAACCAGTACAACGCATCCTGGGAATGCACCTTTATTGATGGCATCGGTAACAATTGCATCTATTTGCTGGAGTTTACTACTATTCAATCCTGCAGCTTCTGGTGTAGAAAAGGCAAATTGAGGATTGAAAGGAATACTTGTTCCAAATAACAAATTGGGTGCTACAGTTACTGGTAGAATTCCTTTTGCCTGATTTGCTCCTGTTAAAACATCATAAGTGGCCAACTGAGTTAGGTCATCATCTTCATAACTCACCAGTAAATTTGGCGCATTGCTACAATTTGATACAGCATATGGATTTCCAAAAAATACAGTTGTTGTTTTACTGCTTTGTAATTGATTCAATAAATATACAGTTGATGAACTTAATCCAAAATTATTCGCAGGTCTTCTACTGTAATTATGAAGACCAATTACAATTGCGTCATAATTTTTTGATTGAATCAATTGAATGAGTTTTATTGCTGCACTACTATCAGACTTGTCAGCAGGAATAATATTGGCAGATTGATCATCCATCAATTGCTTGCCAATAACCGCTTTTGAAGCAAATTGATAAATAGTGGCATTCAATTCTGTTTCCATTTTTGTTGCAATGAAATTTTTTCCTGCAGCGCCGATGGAGATATAGGCAATCTTTTTTTGTTTATCAATTGGAAAGGGGGCGGCATCATTTTTTCGTAGTAAGGTAATTGCATTCTTACTAAGTGCAGCTCTGATAATATTAGTTTGAACATTCAGGTCTTTCACTAAATTGTTGGTATCAATGGGTTGAACATTATTCAATCCCAGATTGTATTTTGCTAGTAATACTTTTTTTACCCGTTCATTAATTTCATCCCAGCTTAATCGGCCTTCTTTTATGGCTGCTCTTATTTTTGTAATGGTTCCAGGAACATCGCCAGGTAAACAAAGCATATCGTTTCCTGCAATCAATGCTTGCACGGATGCTTCGCCAGCAGGGAAAAATTTAGTAATCCCTTTCATCTCTAGTGCATCAGTAAATGTGAGCCCTTTAAAACCCAATTCTGTTTTTAATAAATCAGTTACATTTTTCCTTGAAAGTGTTGTTGCTAAATTGGCAGTAGTATCTATTGAAGGAATATATAAATGCGCAATCATCATACTCCCAATGCCTCCTTTGATCAATTCTCTAAAAGGGTATAATTCCAATGAATCTAATTGAGCTCTTGATTTATTGACTAAAGGCAGATCATAATGACTGTCTACTGCTACATCGCCATGTCCGGGGAAATGTTTACCAGTGGCCATTACGCCCACTTCCTGCATCCCTTTCATATAAGCCGTTCCAAATAATGCTACTTTATATTTGTCTTCGCCAAAGCTTCTATCATTAATAACCGGATTCATTGGATTATTATTGATGTCTATATCTGGAGCATAATTAACCTGAATGCCTAACCGTTTGCATTGTTCTCCAACTGCTTTACCAAATGAATGGATTAATGAAGCATCATTTACAGCACCCATCATCAATTGACGTGGGTAATTAATGACACTATCTAAACGCATTCCCAAGCCCCACTCAGCATCGATACTGATCATTAATGGCGTTTTGGCCATTTGTTGATATTGATTGGTTAAAACTGCTTGACGAACCGGTCCTCCTTGAAAAAAACATAGACCACCTACATTGTAATTTTTGATTAAGGCAGTTACTTCTGCAATATGATCCTGTCCTAAATTACTATGGGCCCTAATAATCATTAATTGGGCAATTCGCTGGTCTTTATTGAGTTTGCGAAACTGTTTTTTTACCCAACGTTTTGCTTCAGGGCTTTGCTCATAAAATTGTTGAGCATTCAATAATTGAATACTCGATATTAGTAGCAATAGTAAAAAAAATCGCTTGATCATTCTTGTGCATTTAGGATGCACAAGTTAGGGATTTAATGGAACCGTTTGGACTATTCGGCAGCTGCTTCCTCCCCTTCTTCAGATAATTTAGCTTCGATATTATTGGCTTGTAAAACGCTAAACCATTTGACCATTTTCTTCATATCGCTTGCGTAAACTCGCTCGAAATCCATATCTGGGTATACTTTTTGAAAATAAGCTTTAACTTTTGCTGGTTCTTTTTCTGAAGGAATGGTTTCTTTACTTTCCTTCATTGCTTTGAAAATTTCCACCAAGTTTACGTTCTCTCTGATGGTAAATATTTCAATACTCTCTAAATGAGAGAAATTATGTACCCTACTACTTACAAATTTGGTTGTTTTGTCTTCTAAAGATTTAAGGATTGCCCCGTCATTCTTACTGCTCACTAATTCAAACAAACCGCTCATGCCGGTAACTGATATTAATTTATTGTACTCCATAGTCTAGTTATTGAGGTGCAAAGTAAAGGAAATTGTAGCATGCAAAAGCCAATTATGTCAATGAGGCCAATAGCTTATCCAATCTTGGCTTTAATTGGTCATAGGGAGTAAAACCGCTGGCCAATAAATGAAACTTTGTTTCGCTCAATTGAAGTAAAACACAAGGAAACCCAGTTACCTGTAACTGTTTTACTAAAGCAAATTCGTAATAGGCTTGTTCTTTATACTGTTCACTCTTTAATCTTTCGTAAAATAGCTCTGGTTGAATGCTGTATTTCTCTAATAAGTGCTTATAAGATTCATCGTCAGTTAAATCCCGCCCCTCTATATGCAAAGCTTCTTGCAAATCGGCGGCAAATGCCACTTGATTCTCCGGGTATATTTCTTTAAAAATGCACATGGCAATTGCTGGTTTCTCCGAATTTGGGTACCAATCGCTTAAATCCGGATGATTGATATGCCATAAATAATCTTTACCAAATTCAACTCCTGCATATTCTTCAACGGTTTTGTATGCTTTTTGGATATATCCAGCAGTGGTACTGATATGTACAGGTGTTTCAGGCAAGATCATTCCACCTGAAAGTACTTCAATTTGTAAATGAGGGAATTCTGTCGCAATTTTTTTTATAACAGGGCTAAATCCAAAACACCAGCCACAATAGGCGTCATAACAGTAAAAAAGGATTGGGTTCATGATGCAAATATATTGATGAATCAAAACGAAAGGAATATTAACAATACTGAATTATTTGATTATGGTGTTCATTCTCAAACTTTATTTAGCTTTGTTCTTCCTGATAAACCAATAACCATTCACTAATAACTATTACAAATGCCTGGATTTGAACTTTTTGGAGCTGAAGAAAGAAAAGAAGTAAATGATGTGCTTGAAACTGGCATATTAATGCGTTATGGATTTGATGGCCCTCGCAAAGGAATTTGGAAGGCTCAGGAATTGGAAAAAGCCATTACTGAAACTTTTGGATGTAATTATGCGCAATTAACCTCTAGTGGAACTGCAGCATTAACCACTGCTATGTATGCTTTGGGAATTGGATCTGGTGATGAAGTAATCATGCCGGCTTTCACTTTTGTTGCAAGTTTTGAAGCTGTTTTGAGTGTGGGGGCAATACCTGTTTTAGTGGATATTGATGAAACACTTACGCTCAACCCAGATGCAGTTCGCAAAGCCATTAACTCCAAAACAAAATGTATTATGCCCGTGCATATGTGTGGAAGCATGGCTAATTTAGATGCATTGTCTGCTATTTGTGCTGAGCACAATTTGATTTTGTTAGAAGATGCATGTCAGAGTATTGGTGGAACCTATAAGGGTAAAGCATTAGGAACCATTGGGCATGCGGGTACTTTTTCTTTTGACTTTGTAAAGATGATCACCTGTGCAGAAGGTGGTGTAGTAATGACGAATAATAAAGAAGTTTATGTAAAGTCTGATGGGTATACCGATCATGGACATGATCATCTAGGAGTTGATAGAGGAGCAGATTTGCATCCATTTATTGGATATAATTTTAGAATTAGTGAACTACATGCTGCAGTCGGTCTGGCGCAGATTAGAAAATTAGATACATTCCTGACATTACAGAAAAAAAACAATCAATCATTAAGGGCTTATTTAGAAACGATTCCTGAAATCAGTTTTAGAGTGGTGCCTGAAGGGGGAGTAGATAGTTGTAGCTTCTTGAGTTGGTTTTTGCCAACTACAGAATTGACCCAAGCGGTTGTAGCAGCTATGAAAGATGAAGGTATTTTAGCAGGAAATTTTTACTGGTTTGCCAATAACTGGCATTATATCAGCAAATGGGATCATCTTAAAAACAGCACCACACTTGGTAGGATTAGCCCAGAACAAGAAACCGCATTGCTACAATTAAAATCGGCATCTTTTGCACCAAGCGATGCAATTATGGGACGCTGTATTTCCACGGCCATCAGTTTGGTTTGGACAGAAGAACAAATTAAAGATAAAGGTGAAAAGATGGTTGCTGTAATTCGAAAAGTACTCAGCAAGAATTAAGAGATAAGAATTAAGAGATAAGAGATATAAGATAAGAGATATAAGATAAGAGATATAAGATAAGAGATATAAGATAAGAGATATAAGATAAGAGATATAAGATAAGAGATATAAGAGATATAAGATAAGAGATATAAGATAAGAGATATAAGATAATAAATAGAAATGAGTACCTATTATTTTATTCGGTCAGAAGAAAATGTATCAATCTGGAAAAAATATAGTTGGTCTTTTATATGGGCTGCTCTAGCAATCTTTAAAATTATTGATTTTGTTAATTCTAGGAAATATTGGGATCTTTTCGTGGGTTTAATTTTTGTATTGAATGTGGCTATGCCTTTTTTCTATAGAAAGAAAAAAATCAAACCTTATATTAAAATAGATGCTGCAGGAGTTGAGTGGTTGCTTGATGATTTTAATCATCCTATTACGCTTACTTGGAATGAAATTAAAAGGGTAAAATTTGAAAAGGAGGGCGTATCCCTTTATCAGGAAAGTAGTTTTTGTGATTTTATTTCACTTAATGGATTAGAACAATCAAAAATGGGAGATTTACAGGATGAATTTAGAAAATATGCTGTAGTTACTTAATTTTCTTACCCTCTAACTGATCTACATATTCCACACTGCCTAGCCTAAATCGAAAAGGCACTTTAATGGCTTTTTCTAATTGCAATTCTTTTTT
>REAV01000136.1 GCA_004294465.1 Sphingobacteriia bacterium
GCTGAATTGGTCATTGGTTTTGCAGAAAATTTATTAAAAGCCAGTGGAACCGATTCTATTAAAAATTTGCTCCAAAAAACCACTTACTATTTGTTCCCCAATATGAGCCCTGATGCTTCGGAGCAATACTTTGCCAAATTAAAACATGAGAGAACCGGCAATGCAACAGCAACGGATGACGATAGAGATGGGCGTTTAAATGAAGACCCATTTGACGATTTAGATGGAAATGGCAAGATCACCTTCATGCGCATTGAATCTCCCTTTGGAGAATACAAATTACATCCTGATGATGCAAGAGTGTTGATTAAAGCAGATGCAACTAAAGGAGAGAAAGGAAAATATTTAATTCAATCTGAAGGTATTGATAACGATAAAGATGGTTCATTCAATGAAGATGGAGAAGGAGGAATTGCTTTCAATAAAAACCTGACTTACAAACACAAAACCTTTGCATCAGGTGCTGGAGACTATCCTGCAAGTGAGAAAGAAACGCGTGCTTTATTGGATTTTTTATACGACGCTTTCAATGTATATGCTGTAGTAAGTTTTGGAACTAATAATAACTTAAGTTCCAACGACGATAAAGCAACCACTATTGTGAGTGATTTATACAATAAAGTATTGGGATCTAAAGATGCTTAAACCAGATACAGCTAAAAAAGAAAAAGCATTTACAGTGGAAGATCCTATTGCCAATTATTTAAGATGGAGTGCCCAACAAGGAATTAGCGATGTTTTCACTGAATGGAAAACATTTACACATCCCGACTTCTCTAATCAAAAAGTGGAAGTGGGAGGAATAGATCCATTTGTATTGATCAACCCACCTTATAAGCTGGTTGCTGATCTGGCAAAAAAGCATACTGAATTTTTAATTAAAGCAGCATCTTTTCAACCAGAGATTGATGTAACCAATATTAAAACAGAATCTTTAGCGAATGGACTTACAAGGGTAACGGTAGATGTAGTAAATAAAGGTGCACTGGCCACACATAGCAAATTTGCTGATAGAAATTATTTCGTTAAAAAAATAAAAGTAGGCCTTACACTTTCAGACAAACAAAGTTTGGTTGGTGGTAAAAAAATATTGTTACTCAACAATATGGAGCCATCTACAAAGCAAAGTTTTAGTTGGCTGATTAAAGGGAAAGGTAAGATTACTATCGATGCTGGTTGCCCTACAGCTGGAATTAAAAATATTGACATTTCACTTTAACGATTAATTGATTGAACATGAAAAAAATATTCATTTATACCATTGTATTTTTTGCAATCGCATCATCCATCGATGTAAATGCGCAAAGCCCCGAGCAAATATTTAAAGCATCGGGCACACCTGCTAATCCAAAAGTAAGAGTAACATGGAATCGTTATTACGACCATGGAGGCATTACAGAAATTTGTAAAAAAATTGCTGCAGCTTATCCAGATTTAGCCAAACTACAATCCATCGGAAAATCTTATGATGGAAGAGACTTGTGGTGCTTAACCATTACCGATTTCAAGAAAGGAGTAGAGTCGAATAAACCAGGCATGTACATTGATGGAAATATACACTCCAATGAAATTCAGGGAGCAGAATTTGCCATGTACACTGCATGGTATTTAACAGAAGCATTTGGAGATACAAAGTTCATTCAAGAACTTTTAGCGGATAAAGTGTTTTATATCATTCCAAGCATTAACCCAGATGCTAGAGACAGTTATATGCATAAACCAAATACTTCTTCTTCACCACGTTCTGGTGTAAAGCCTATTGATAACGATGGAGATGGTCTGGTAAACGAAGACAATTATGACGATTTAGATGGAGATAGCCATATCACATTAATGCGCAGAAAGAATCCGAACGGAAGGTATAAAGTTGACCCTAGAGATCCACGCAATATGATTCAAGTAGGGCCAGATGAAAAAGGTGATTATGAATTATTGGGCATTGAAGGTATTGACAATGATGGAGATGGAAGAGTGAATGAAGATGGTTATGCATTTGAATACGATCCTAACCGCGATTGGGGTTGGGGATGGCAGCCAAATTATATTCAAAACGGTGCTTATAAATATCCTTTTTCTATACCGGAGAATAGAGCAGTAATGGAATTTGTGATGAAGCATCCAAATATTGCAGCAGCACAATCCTTTCACAATGCAGGCGGTATGATTTTAAGAGGCCCAGGAGGTGCAGAAGATGTTGGCACCTATAATGCACAAGACGTTGCTGTATATGATGCCATTGCCAAAAAAGGAGAAGAACTAATGCCAGGCTATAAATACTTAGTGGTGTATAAAGATTTGTATTCGGCTTATGGTGGTGAGTTGGATTGGTTCTATGCAGGTAGAGGTATCTATACTTATTCCAACGAATTATGGACGCCGTATTTAATGTTCATGAAAGAATCTACTCGTGATCCATTTGATAATACTTCTTATAGTTTTGACAGGTATTTATTATTTCAGGATGCATTTGTTCCCTGGAAAGAATATGATCATCCTCAATATGGAAAAATTGAAATCGGCGGATTTAAAAAGAATTTTGGAAGAGCACATCCAGGATTTTTATTGGAATCGGATGCGCACAGAAATATGGCTTTCTCAATTTACCATTGTTACCACACTCCAAAATTGGCAGTTTCTTCACTAACTGAAAAAGATCTAGGTGATGGCTTAACTGAAGTAACTGCTGTTATTGCCAACAGCAGAATCATGCCAACGCATAGTAGTCAGGATGTGAAGAACAAAATTGAACGTCCAGATTATATTACTTTAAACACAAAGGCTAAAGTTGTAGCTGGAATGATTGTAGAAAATGCTGACCTCAATTTAACCACTGAACAGAAAAACAATCCTGGTGTTTTAGAAGTGAATAATATTCCTGGATTAGGAACTGTAACCCTTAAATGGATCGTGAGTGGCAAAGGGCCTTTTACCATTACTATTGATAGTAAAAAAGGTGGAGTAGTGGAAGGAGGAAAATAAGATCGAGTCCTATAAATAAAAAGAGGAGCCTATTACTAATGCTCCTCTTTTTTTATGTACAACTAGTTATTTTAGTAATGACAATGCATCAGCTATGCGCTTCCATGCACGTTCAATATTTTCCATGCTATTGGCAAAAGAAAAACGAACACATAAAGGTTCGCCAAATGCATCACCCATTACAGAAGAAACATGCGCTGTATTCAGTAGATACATACTAAAATCAGCTGCATTTTTGATGGTTTCTGTACCATTTGATTTTCCATAATAATAACTCACATCAGGAAATACATAGAAAGCTCCTTCGGGTTCAAAGCATTTAAAACCAGGAATTGTTTTCACCAATTCTAAACTGCGTTTTCTTCTTCTGGTAAATTCTTCCGTCATTGCCTCTGAAGGGCGAAGATCTCCTGTAAGTGCTACAACAGCTGCTTTTTGTGTGATAGAACAAGTACCACTGGTAAATTGTCCTTGTATTTTTTCCATTGCTTTTGCAATGGTAAGGTTGGAAGCAGTATACCCCAATCTCCAGCCAGTCATGGCAAAACCTTTACTCAATCCATTGATCAATACCACACGATCTTTGATTGCTTCAAACTGTGCTATACTCTCGTGCTTTCCAACAAAATTGATGTATTCATAAATTTCATCGGATAGTATAATAATATTGGGATGTTTTTTAAATACTTCCACCAAGCCTGCTAATTCTTCTTTACTGTAAACAGCACCTGAAGGATTACATGGTGAGGAAAACATAAATACTTTAGAACGAGGAGTAATGGCTGCTTCCACTTGGGCAGGAGTAGCTTTAAATTTATTCTCTACAGTAGTTCTAATTTCTACTACTTTACCTCTGGCGATTTTTACCAATTCAGAATAAGTTACCCAATATGGTGTTGGAATAATTACTTCATCGCCTTCGTCTACCAATGCTAAAATGGCGTTTGCTAAACTTTGTTTTGCTCCAGTAGAACTAACAATATTTTCAGGCTTATAATCCAGGTGATTGTCCCTTTTTAATTTAGTACTTACAGCTTCTCTTAAATCTAAAAAACCAGGTACAGGTGTATAATGACTCCAGTTATCGTTGATGGCTTTAATAGCTGCATCTTTAATATGTTGAGGTGTATCAAAATCGGGCTCACCCAAACTTAGATCGATAACATCTACACCACTAGCCCTTAATTCGCGACCTAATTTGGCCATTTTTAAGGTTTCCGGTTCATTAAATCTGTTCAATAGAGAAGAAAGTTCCATTCGTATTTATTTTACTATATGTATGGTAAAGTTCGGAAAAAGCGTTTAAATCGTCTAAACAATTCGTGAAACCAATACTGGATTGATTATCCGCTTAAAATTAGTTTTGATGAAACTGAAATTTCTTCAAATCAGGTGTATATTTTCTTTTTCGAGACAATTCATGTTGATACAATGCCTGACCTAAATTTTTCATGAATGGAAAACCAATGGTATCATAATCATAATGATCATCGTTGTAAATACCATCCTGGTTGCATGAGATGGCTGCACTCAACATAAACTCAATATTATTAGTAAGGTCTACCACATAAGTCACATCAATTAAAAATCCATAAGCATCACCCACTTTATTAAATATTCTAACATTATTGGGCTTTGTTCCTTTTTCAGATCCATAGTATAGAAACTTACAATATGCATCCCAGTAATGAGCAGAATCGTAATTAGGGAAATCGCTTTCTTTCGGAAAAGCACTCATCCATTTTCGAACAAATGCATAATCTTCTTTGGTTAAATTAAATCTTTGTTCTTTTTTTAACTGCTCCGGAAATAAAACAGATTGAAGTATATGATGCAGGTCTTGTAAATAAACCCGGTTTTTTGTAGCGAATGAAAATGGCTCATTCACTAGTTTTCCTCTACTCATATAACCCTTACCCAGCTTGGCTTCCAGTAATGGATACTGTACATTACTTATTTGCATAGGTTGCTCATAAACTAAAGCACCAGAAGTATCATAAAATTTCACAGGATTGGTAGTGGCATTCTGTTCTAGGGTTCTACTTATTTGTAAGCGGTGGCGGATAATGGCATCAGAATAACCTTTAGCGGATAACTTTTTCTGAATGTATTCTTGCCCTAAAAATTCGTAGAGTCGATTGTATGCATCATTATCACTTACTAAAAATATTTGCTTGATATAGTTTTCGATTGTTGGTCTGCTATCTGCTGCATTGGGTTGGGTATATACATGATCCTGCGCAGCAGCAGCGCTATCCGTAATCATGGTGGTTTCTTTGGTAAGGCCTTTTATTTTGAGTTCATTGAGTTTTTCCAAAGCTAATAATGCGATGGGCATTTTTACGGTGCTTGCGGGATAGAAATAAGTATTATTATTGAGGTTGAAATTAAACTCTGTAAAGCTTGGTTTATTGCGTTTATTTCGATCGATCTGGGTATAGACAATTTGAATCCGCAAACTGTCTTTATTCAATAAAGCGCTTTTCAAAGCAGGGCTTGATTGCATCAACATTTCCAGCGGATTTGAATTGGCATTTTGCTGGACATTTTGAGCAGTTAAGATTTCAATGCTCAATATAAATAGGGCTAAATGAATAAAGGTTCTCATCCATCAAACTTAAATTAAAATCTTAATACCTCACAACTCTTAATTCATGTTGCTCAATTCATAATTCTTAATTCAGAATTCATAACTTTACTGGATGCCACATGAATCTATTTCGGTTTTCGATATGTTTAAAATAGGGGTAGGCCCTTCTAGTTCGCATACTCTAGGGCCATGGAGAGCGGCACAGCGTTGTATAGAATCCATTCAAGCAAAATACCCATTAGATCAAGTTGTTTCACTAACCGTTTTATTGTACGGTTCTTTAGCTAAAACGGGCAAAGGGCATGGTACGGATATTGCCGTTTTATTGGGGCTTAGTGGAGAGGATCCTGTTACCATTGATGTAAATAGCATCAACCAGAAAATAAAAGATATTGAAAACAATCAATCACTTTTATTGGGAGGTAAAAAAATGTTGCCCTTTATCATTCAAGAAGATTTACAATTTTTATACAATGAGTCTTTACCATTTCATCCAAATGGTTTGTCATTTTTAATATCAACAAAAGATGGCAATCATTATAGTGAAACTTATTTTTCTATTGGTGGAGGATTTGTTGTTAAAGAGGGTGAAAATGGTGGAGGGAAAGCACCAGTTGATTTACCTTTTCCAATCAATACAGCCGATGATTTATTACATTGGTGCAGGAAAACAGGATTGCCGATAAATGAGATTGTTTTAGAAAATGAATTGGCATGGAATACTGAGAAAAATGTAAAAGAGGGCGTTTGGAAAATATGGGAAACCATGAAGGAATGTACGTTTAGAGGTTGTCATACACAAGGAGAATTGCCTGGAGGATTACAAGTACAAAGAAGGGCTTTTAACCTCAATAAAAAATTAATCAATCAGCAGGTTTATAAAAGTTACGAAGAATGGATTCATGCCATTAAAAAAGGTGGTGGAAGTTTTCAGTATATACTGGATTGGGTAAGTTGTTTTGCGCTTGCAGTGAATGAAGAGAATGCTTCTTTTGGCAGAGTAGTAACAGCACCTACCAACGGTGCGGCTGGAGTTATTCCAGCAGTTTTACAATACTATATTGCTTTTTGTGAAAATGTTACTGATGAAAGTATTATCAAATTTTTATTAACTGCATCGGAGATAGGAAGCATATTTAAAAAAGGAGCAACCATATCAGCAGCAATGGGTGGATGCCAGGCAGAAATTGGCGTGTCTTCTGCAATGGCCGCTGCAGCATTAACGGAATGTATGGGCGGCACACAAAGACAAGTTTTGATGGCCGCAGAGATAGCCATGGAACATCATTTGGGTCTTACTTGCGATCCAATCGGTGGGCTGGTACAAATTCCTTGCATCGAAAGAAATACCATGGGTGCTATTAAAGCGATCACCGCTTCCCAATTAGCATTACAAAGCACCCCCGATTTTGCCTTGGTAAGTTTAGATAAAGTAATTGCAACCATGTGGTCTACTGCTTTGGATATGAATAGTAAGTATAAAGAAACCGCTGATGGAGGATTGGCTGTGCAAGTGCCGTTGGGATTGAGCGAGTGTTAAAAGAGATAAGAGATAAGAGATAAGAGATAAGAGATAAGAGATAAGAGATAAGAGATTTTTACTTTTTTGCTTTTTAGCGAATGCACAAGACAAATTTAGCATTCAGTTGTGCAATGCTGCAAAAGAATTAACTGCACAAAAAGTGCAATACGATCCAAGTTATTATACCATTTCATACCCCATGGGAGATGTGCCATCCAATAAAGGCGTATGTGCAGATGTTATTATAAGAGCATATAGAAAATTAGGCATTGATTTACAGCAATTGGTTCATGAAGATATGAGCCGGCAGTTTTCAACTTATCCCAAGAATTGGGGTTTACAAAAAACAGATAAAAATATAGATCATCGAAGAGTGCCTAATTTGATGAAGTATTTTGATCGTTATGGAAAAAATAGTCCTATTAGTTTAAATGAAAAGGATTATCAGCCAGGTGATATTGTGTGTTGGTTAATCAATAACAAATTGCCTCATATTGGTATTGTTGTAGATGTTCGATCATCCCTTTCAAATAGGTATTTAATTGTGCATAATGTTGGAGAGGGTCAGGTAATGGAGGATTGTTTGTTTAAGTACCCAATTATTGGACATTATGTATTTAAACCTAAATAATTAACTTCCTTTCAAGATCAATTCAAATTGCTTTTTTTGTATCTTCAAAAAATCATGAATTACCCACATTTATTTGAGCCCCTTGATTTAGGGTTTACCACACTGAAGAACAGGATCCTGATGGGATCGATGCATACTGGTTTAGAAGAAAGCAAGAATGGTTTTGCCAAACAAGCCGCTTATTTTGCTGAAAGAGCCAAGGGTGGGGTTGGATTAATTGTAACTGGTGGAGTAGCGCCAAATAGAGCTGGATGGACATCTCCGTTTGGGAGTAAATTATCTACTCGTTCCGAAGCAAATCAACATCGATTGATAACTGAAGCAGTACATGCAGAAGGTGGTAAAATATGCATGCAAATTTTACATACAGGCAGGTATGGATATCATCCAATTTGTGTTGCTCCATCCGCCATCAAATCACCCATTTCTCCTTTCAAACCTTGGAAACTAAGCAGGGGTGGTATAAAACGCACCATTAATGATTTTGTAAACTGTGCAAAACTGGCGAAGGAAGCAGGTTATGATGGTGTTGAAATTATGGGGTCGGAAGGTTATTTAATTAACCAGTTCATTGTTTCTAAAACCAATCAAAGAACCGATGAATGGGGAGGGAGTTATCAAAACAGAATTAAATTTCCGATAGAAATAGTACGCCAAACAAGAGAAGCGGTTGGCAAAAACTTTATCATCATCTATCGTTTATCGATGTTGGATCTGGTGGAAGATGGATCTAGTTGGGAAGAAGTAGAACAACTGGCAAAAGCCATTGAAAAAGCAGGAGCAACAATCATTAATACTGGTATAGGTTGGCATGAAGCAAGGGTTCCTACAATTGCAACTATGGTTCCAAGAGGCGGATTCAGTTGGGTTACCAAAAGATTGATGGGTAAATTATCTATTCCATTAATTACTACCAACAGAATCAATATGCCCGATGTGGCAGAGAAAATTTTAGCTGATGGCCATGCCAATATGGTGTCGATGGCAAGACCGTTTTTGGCTGATCCTGAATTTCCTAAAAAAGCGTTGGAAGGAAGAACCGATGAAATCAATACTTGCATTGCTTGTAATCAAGCATGCTTGGATCATGTATTCGAGAGAAAAACAGCAAGCTGTTTAGTGAACCCTAGAGCCTGTAAAGAATTATCAACAATTGTTTTACCAGCAACAACTAAAAAGAAAATCGCTGTTGTAGGAGCAGGGCCGGCAGGGCTATCTGCATCGATTACTTTATCGCAACGTGGACATGTAGTGCATTT
>REAV01000215.1 GCA_004294465.1 Sphingobacteriia bacterium
AAAGGAACCATTACAGAAGAAAGATATTTACAATTAATGCTCGACCTAGAAACAGTTCCAGAAAAAGTGGAAGCTATTTTACAAGACACATCCAATATTCAAAGAATTGCCCAAAAATATAAGGATGCAACTGATTTTCTTTTCTTAGGAAGGGGGTATAATTTCCCTGTTGCTTTAGAAGGGGCACTTAAATTAAAAGAGATCTCTTATATACATGCCGAAGGATATCCTGCGGCAGAAATGAAGCATGGTCCTATTGCATTAGTAGATGAAAAATTACCGGTAGTGTTTGTTGCAACAAAAGATTCTTATTATGGAAAAATAGTGTCGAATGTGCAGGAAACTAAAGCCAGAAAAGGAAAAGTAATTGCAGTGGCTACTGTAGGTGATGATGTGATTCCTAGTATGGCAGACGATGTAATGCTGGTGCCCGATGCAGACGAAGTAATTGCACCTTTATTAAGCGTTGTTCCATTGCAGCTATTGAGCTATTATGTTGGACTAGCAAAAGGATTAGATGTAGACAAACCAAGGAACCTTGCTAAAAGTGTAACAGTAGAATAAATTAAACTGAAGAATTAACGATTGCTATGCCACAAAACAATATTGTCAAAACTCCGCTGAATTCTTTAGGGTATAATTTCATTAAAGACCAGCATATACCAAAAGGAAAAGACGAATATTATCTACGCAATATTCAAATTAAAAACGGCATCCATTACAGACAGTTAATGGCCGAAGAAATTGAAATGTTGGTAAGAAATGGCAATACTTCTGATGACTGGAATAATATACTGGTATCGGATGCCTTCGATCCAAAACTGGTTAAAAATTGCAAGTTTTATGGCCTGGTACGAATAGGAAAACTAGAACCTTTTTGCTTGAGTTTTAGTGATTTAAAAGCGCCTGTTGGATTGTATAATTCCAATATCATCAGTTGCGATTTTGGCGACAATGTAGTGGTGGATAATGTGAACTATCTCAGCCATTACATCATTGGCAGCGAAGCCATTATTGCTGATGTTAATGAATTGATCACCACCAACCATGCTAAATTTGGAACAGGAATAATCAAACAAGACGAGGATGAATCTGTAAGAATCTGGATGGAAATTTGCAATGAAAATACAGGCAGAAAAGTAATGCCTTTTAATGGCATGCTTCCAGGTGATGCATTTTTGTGGAGTAGATTTAGAGACGACAAGGTATTACAAGAGAAATTCAAGGCATTTACCGAAAAAAAATGTGACAATAAAAGAGGCTATTATGGCAAGGTAGGCGACAGAACAGTCATTAAAAACTGCGGGATCATAAAAGATGTATGGGTAGGATCTGACGCCTATTTTAAAGGAGCGAATAAACTTAAAAATTTAACCGTTAATTCCGGACCAGAAGGAAGAACGCAAATTGGTGAAGGCTGTGAAGTAGTGAATGGTATTATCGGATTTGGCTGTAGACTGTTCTATGGAGTGAAAGCCGTTCGTTTTATCATGGCAGATCATTCACAATTAAAATATGGAGCAAGACTAATTAACTCCTACTTAGGTCAGAATGCAACAATCTCTTGTTGTGAGGTTTTGAATTCATTGAT
>REAV01000137.1 GCA_004294465.1 Sphingobacteriia bacterium
AACCGTGGACCAACTTAAATCCAATGACTTAAAAATTGAATTATCTGGAGCAAGTGATCTAACTGGCGATATAACAGTTGAAAACTTATCGGTTACACTTAGCGGGGCTTCTAACTGTACTTTAAAGGGAGTCGCTGAAAAGGCTTCTATCAATGCGAATGGCGCCAGTTCTGCAAAAGCATATGATCTGAATTCAAATTATGCTAAAATAGATGCTTCAGGTGCATCAAGCATTCGGATTACAGTAAATAAAGAATTGAATGCTAGAGCCAGTGGTGCAAGTAGTATTAGCTATAAAGGAGAGGGCCTAATTAAAGATTTAAGCAGCAGTGGTGCCGCTTCAATTAAACATCGAACCGACTAATCATTCAAATATATTTGGAAATTGAACTCCTGAGCCCTACTTTTGCAGCCCAAACATCGCGAGATAGAGCAGCGGTAGCTCGTCGGGCTCATAACCCGAAGGTCGGAGGTTCGATCCCTCCTCTCGCAACTCAAAAGACCTCCAATAGGGGTCTTTTTCTTTTTGTAGCTACCTTTGTGTGCGTTACAATAGTAAATTATATAGGATGAAAGCAGGATTCGTAAATATTTTCGGCAGACCCAATGCGGGTAAAAGCACTTTGCTCAATGCATTGATTGGGGAGAAAATGGCTATTGTATCCCATAAAGTCCAAACAACCCGCCATCGAATTAAAGCTTTTTTGAATAAACCTGGAGAGTACCAGATTATTTTTTCAGACACGCCCGGAATAATTGATCCAAAATACAAGCTCCATCAAAAAATGATGGACACCGTTAAAGGAGCGTTAGAAGATGCGGATTTAGCTTTATTAATGGTAGATGCCAATGAATCTTTTGAGGAAGTAGATGAATTGTTTTCTTCTATGAAATTAAAAGTACCGGCTTTGGTCATTTTAAATAAAATAGATATTGCAGGGAATGGTAGAATTGCATTGGCAGAATCATTTTTTGCAAACAAGCCATATTGCAAAAAATTAATCAAAATAGGTGCTTTAGAAAAATTGCACTTAAATAAATTACTTCAGGCGATTATTGAATTATTGCCCGAAGGTGTTCCGTTTTATAATGAAGATGATTTGAGTGATTTGCCGACTAAATTTTTTGTTGCAGAAATGATTCGTGAAAAAATATATGAATTATTCAGTGATGAAATTCCTTATCACACTGCAGTGATGGTAAATGAGTTTAAAGAAAAAGAAAAATTAATTAAAATACAAGCTGATATTATTGTTCATAGAGAAACACAAAAGGCAATCATTATTGGCGATAAAGGCAAAATGATCAGACAGATAGGAATGGATTCAAGAAGAGATATTGAAGCATTTTTACAACAAAAAGTTTTTTTAGAATTATTTGTAAAAGTGCGACCTAAATGGCGTGATAACGATTTACAATTAAAAGAATATGGCTACCAGTAAGATGGAGCTGATTACCTCAACCTCGAATATTTAAACATGAGTTACACAGTAGCAATAGTAGGCAGACCCAATGTAGGGAAAAGTACTTTTTTCAATCGCTTGCTCGAACAAAGAAAAGCAATCGTTGATGATATCAGTGGTGTTACACGAGATAGACAGTATGGTGTTGCCGATTGGAATGGTAAGCCATTTAACCTCATTGACACTGGTGGTTTTGTGCCGAATACAGAAGATATTTTTGAAAAAGAAATTCGCAAGCAAGTTAAGATTGCCATAGACGAAGCCAATGCAATTGTCTTTATGGTAGATGTAGCCACAGGAATTACTGATTTAGATGAAACTATGGCTGATATATTGCGAAGAACCAATAAGCCAGTTTTTGTGGTGGTGAATAAAGTAGATAATGGTACACGTGAATTGGAAGCTACAGAATTTTATAGCTTAGGATTTGAGAACACTTATTTCTTAAGCAGTATTTCAGGAAGTGGAACGGGAGATTTATTAGATGCAATTTCTGCCAATATTCCTGCAGAATCTGATACGGACGCTGCGCATGAAAACAGTTTACCAAAATTTGCCATTATTGGACAACCCAATGTGGGAAAATCTTCTCTTTTAAATGCATTGATAGGAGAGAACAGAACGATTGTAAGCGATATTGCAGGAACTACAAGAGATACAATACATACACACTATAAACTCTTTCAGAAAGAATTCATGTTGATAGATACAGCAGGGATTCGTAAAAAAAGTAAGGAGAAAGACGATCTGGAATTTTATTCGATCATTCGGGCTATTAAAGCAATGGATGAGGCAGATGTTTGTTTATTGGTTATAGATGCGCACAAGGGTATTACTGCTCAGGATATTACTATTTTTAGTTTAGCAGCCAGAAAAGGAAAGGGAATTGTATTGTTAGTGAATAAATGGGACTTGATAGAAAAAGAAACAAATACCGCCAGAGACTTTGAAAAACTGCTCAAACAAAAAATGGCGCCATTTAGTGATGTGCCTATCTTATTCATTTCAGTTACAGAAAAAATAAGGATCTTGAAAGCCATTGAAATGGGCTTGAAAGTATATGAGAGCAAAATGCAAAAAGTGCCTACTTCAAAACTCAATGAAGTAATGTTAAAGGCCATTGCCAATTACCATGCTCCAGTAGTAAGGGGTCATTCTATTAAAATCAAATTTGTAACCCAATTACCTACTGTTGTGCCTTCTTTTGCCTTTTTTACCAATTTCCCTGACGACATCAAAATGCCCTACCGGAACTACTTAGAGAACCAATTAAGGGCCAATTTTGACTTCGAAGGAGTGCCAATCCGTATATTTTTTAGAAAAAAGTAAAAAAAATACGTTAAAATTTGCTTAATTGGAACGAATTATTATCTTTGCGCCCAATAAACCAAATAAAACAAGTACAAATGAAAAAAGTATTCGCAATTCTAGCTGTAGCAGGTTTAATGACTGCTTGTAACAATGCTGAAAAAACTGAAACTGCTGTTGATAGCACTACTGTAAAAGTAGATTCTGCTGCAACAACTGTTGACACTGCAAAAGCTGCAATGGACACTACCGTTAAAGCTGTAGATACTGCTGCTAAAGCTAAATAAGTTAATACAAGTACTCGTTACTTAATATTACTTCTTGCAAGAAGGTCCTCCCAAAAAATTGGGAGGATTTTTTTTTTGTGCCAGTTTGTACTTCTATTGCTTTTTTTTATCTAGTGGCATTAATATTGTTCTATTTTGAAATATCTCCCTAAATCATTGTTTTTAGGAATAAGTGACATTTTGACTAAATAATACAGCATGGTAAACGATCAATTTAAGTTAAGAGCAGAAGATGATTCCGATTTTATGCCGATTATTCCGATTTCTGAACAAGAATCTGATCAGGATAAGGCAATGGTTATTCTTCCCAATGAACTTCCGATTCTTCCACTAAGAAATACGGTACTTTTCCCAGGCGTGGTGTTACCCATTACCGTAGGTAGAGATAAAAGCATAAAAGCGGTAAGTGATGTTTACAAAGCCGATAAATTGATTGGTGTAATTGCTCAAAAGGATTCAAATATTGAAGAGCCAGAACCAAAAGATCTTTGCAAAATTGGAACTGTTGCTAAAATTGTGAAGCTGATCAAAATGCCAGATGGTGGTACGACCATTATAATTCAAGGAAAGAAGCGATTCGAATGGACAGAGATAATCAGTGAAGATCCTTATTTTACTGCTCAAATCAAACTTTTTACAGAAGCTGAAGCACCTGAAACGGAAGATTTTAAAGCCTATGTAAGCACCATTAAAGATTTAGCTGCTCAAATTATTCAGCTCTCCCCAAATTTACCTACAGAAGCTTCTATTATTTTAAAGAATATAGAAAACCCTGCTTTTTTGATCAATTTTGTTAGCAGCAATTTAAATAGTGAAATAGAAGAAAAGCAATCTTTATTAGAAATCAACGACATTAATGATCGAGCAATTCGATTGGTGCACATCTTACAAAGAGAATTGCAGTTTGCCGAATTAAAAGATAAAGTTGCCAATAAAACCAGAACCGAACTCGATAAACAACAACGCGATTATTTTTTACAACAGCAATTAAAAAGCATCAAAGACGAATTGGGTGGAGATACCAATGAACGTGAGATTGCTGAAATGAAAAAAAAGGCTGAAACCAAGCAATGGCCAGAGTCTGCGAAAAATGCATTTAAAACAGGCATTCAAAAATTAGAAAGAATGCATGTTTCTACGCCAGATTATTCTGTAGTGTATAACCATTTAGATTTAATGCTTGATCTTCCATGGGATGAACATACAGCAGATAATTATGATTTAAAGAATGCTAAAAAGATTTTAGACATTGATCATTATGGGATGACTAAAATAAAAAGTAGGATCTTAGAATATTTGGCGGTATTGAAATTAAAAGGAGATATGAAGAGTCCGATACTTTGTTTTTTAGGCCCTCCAGGAATCGGTAAAACCTCTTTAGGAAGATCTATTGCACATGCTATTGGAAGAAAATATGTTCGACTCAGTTTAGGCGGATTACATGATGAAAGCGAGATTCGTGGGCATCGTAAAACCTATATTGGTGCTATGCCAGGGCGAATTATTCAGAATATTAGAAAGTGTAAATCTTCGAACCCTGTAATGATTTTAGACGAAATCGATAAAATAGGAAGTGATTTTCGTGGAGACCCTTCATCATCATTATTAGAAGTACTAGATCCAGAGCAAAATCATACTTTTTATGATAATTATTTAGAGTTAGAATACGATTTGAGTAAAGTGTTATTTATTGCAACTGCAAATAATTTACAAAATATTCAACCAGCATTGAGAGATCGTTTAGAAATAATCGATTTAAGTGGATATGCCATTGAAGAAAAAGTGGAGATTGCCAAGCGTCATTTAGTGCCCAAACAAAAAGAAGCTCATGGGTTAGCAAAAGTAAATTTCAGATTCAATGATAAGGTCTTAGAAAAAATAATCGAGCAATATACACGTGAAAGTGGTGTAAGAGAATTGGATCGTCAATTAGCTTCTGTGATGAGATATCAGGCTAAAGAAATGGCTACCAAGAATAAAATAAAGTTGCTTGTTACTACAGCTGATATTGAAAGAATTTTAGGACAGGCCAAATACAATAATGAGATTTATAAAACCGCAAATATGCCAGGTGTAGTTGTTGGATTAGCCTGGACCTATGTTGGGGGAGATATATTATTTATTGAGACCAGTTTGAGTGAAGGGAAGGGAGAGCTTAAGTTAACTGGAAACTTGGGTAATGTAATGAAAGAAAGTGCCACAACCGCTTTAAGTTATATTCAAGCAAATGCCAAGAAATTAGGTGTGGATCCGGAGTTATTTAAGAATAAGAATATACATGTACATGTACCTGAAGGAGCAGTGCCTAAAGATGGCCCAAGTGCAGGTATAACCATGTTAACATCGCTTACTTCTGCATTTACCGGACGTAAAGTGAAACCATTTTTAGCCATGACTGGTGAAATAACTTTAAGAGGTCAGGTATTACCAGTTGGTGGTATTAAAGAAAAAGTGCTGGCTGCAAAACGTGCTGGATTAAAGGAAATAGTGCTTTGTTACATGAACCAGAAAGATGTAGACGAAATAGACAGTAATTTTATAAAAGGAGTACATTTTCAGTACGTTAAAACGATGCAGCAGGTTATTGATTATGCTTTGGTGTAATTTTTCATTTTGAGCTGGAATTGTTTTAGTTTTATCTTGAATGGGTCGCTTCTTTATTTTATGCATCATTTTTTTGAACAGTATTTCGCAAAGTTTTGCACAAACTTTGGGCGGCAATGCTGTATTTAGTTTCTTGTCTCAACCTAATACTGCACAATTATCTGCTTTAGGTGGGGTTAATATTAGCGCTATTTCTAATGATGTTGGAATGGCTTTTCAGAATCCTTCCTTATTAAGGAATGAAATGGATCAGCAAATCAATACTTCAATCAATGCTTTTTTTGCAGGGATAACTCAATTTAGTCTAACAACAGCTTATCATTTAGCCGCCCCCAAAATAAACATCGGATTGGGCGTTCAATATTTGAATTATGGAACACTTACGCAAACAGATGCTGCTGGCAATATACTAGGAAATTTCAGACCCAACGATTATGTTGTACAAGTAATGGTATCCAAGCAATTTGCTGAAAAATTTTGGTTGGGGTCAACTGCAAAATTCATTCAATCCAATTATGGTCAATATAGAGCAGCTGGGATAGCCATGGATATAGGACTTAGTTATTTTGATGAAGCCAGCCAAATTCAAGCGAGCGTGGTGGCAAAGAATATGGGAACTCAATTGAGCACCTATAATATAAACGGTGTAAAAGAAGAATTGCCCTTTGATATACAGGCAGGTATAAGCAAAAAATTAAAGAATGCCCCTTTTCAGTTTTCCTTTACAGCACATAATTTACATCGATTTAATATATATTATAACGATACTACTTTTAATAATGCAGAAGGAATAACGAATAGTAATGGCATTCAAAAAGTAGTAGGGCATATGGTGCTTTCGGTGCAGGCTTTTTTATCGGATCAACTTGAACTTAATATGGGTTATAATTTCCAAAGAAGACAAGATTTGAATTTGTATGGAACAACCAGTGGTCTCAATGGATTTACATTTGGTGCTGGGTTTTTGTTACGCAAATTACAAATTCGTTATGCTATGGGATTTTATCAACAACATATGTTTCATCAATTTTCTATGAATTTTAATTTGAAAGGAAATCCATTACAATAAAACTAAAATTCAAATTTTATTCCTTGAGCTAATGGTAGATTGTTTCCCCAATTAATCGTATTGGTTTGTCTACGCATATATGCTTTCCAAGCATCACTGCCACTTTCTCTGCCACCACCCGTTTCTTTTTCTCCTCCGAAAGCACCGCCAATTTCTGCACCGCTTGTTCCAATATTTACATTTGCAATTCCACAGTCACTTCCCATAGCGGATAAAAATAGTTCTGATTCTCGCATGTTCAACGTCATAATAGAAGAGGAGAGGCCTTGGGGAACTTCATTTTGTAAGGCAATGGCTTCCTCTAAAGTTTTGTATTTCATTACATATAAAATGGGCGCAAAAGTTTCGTGTTGCACAATCGCTAAATCATTGGTTACTTCGGCTATACATGGTTTTACATAACAGCCACTCTCAAATCCTTTGCCTGTAATTACTCCGCCATCAACTAAAAAACGTCCCCCTTGTTGTTTGCATTGTTCAATTGCATTTAGGTACATATTTACTGCTGATACATCTATTAATGGTCCAACATGATTTTGTGCATTCAATGGGTCACCAATCTTTATTTGACCGTAAGCTTTAACTAATTTGGAAGTAAATTGATCATATACAGATTCATGGATGATCAATCTTCTTGTAGTGGTACAACGTTGACCAGCTGTTCCAACTGCTCCAAATACAGCACCTATTAAAGACATTTCTAAATCGGCATGTTGAGAAATGATGATGGCATTGTTGCCGCCTAATTCAAGTATGCTTCTGCCCAATCTAGCAGCTACTGTTGCACTTAGTTCTTTGCCCATTCTGGTAGAACCTGTAGCAGATACCAAAGGAATTCTAGCATCATTGCTCATCCATTCACCAACTTCCCTTGCTCCCTGAATCAAGCAATTCACTCCTTCTGGCACATTATTCTTTTCAAAAACAGCCGCTACAATTTTTTGTACGGCAATTCCGCACAATGGTGTTTTTTCGCTAGGCTTCCAAATGGTAGTGTTTCCGCAAACCCAAGCAAGTGCTGCATTCCAACTCCATACGGCAACCGGAAAATTGAAAGCGGATATAATTCCAACCACTCCTAGTGGATGCCATTGTTCATACATTCTATGCAATGCGCGTTCGCTATGCATGGTTAATCCGTATAATTGTCTTGAAAGACCTACTGCAAAATCACAGATATCGATCATTTCCTGTACTTCTCCATAACCTTCTTGTAAACTTTTGCCCATCTCATAACTCACTAATTTCCCTAGTGGTTCTTTATATTCTCTTAAAGCATCTCCAACTTGTCTTACAATTTCTCCTCTTTTAGGCGCAGGCCATTGTTTCCATATTTTCCCTCCTTCTATTGAAATTCGCACTACTTCATTGTATGCAGACTGATCTGTGCTAACAGTAAAACCTATTTTGATTCCATCCACAGGAGAATAAGAGTCAATCAATGTTCCTTTTGTTTCGAGCCATTGTATACCTGTTGAAACACCTTGATTGTCTGTATCGATACCTAAATCTTTTAAAAATTTCATACGTATGCTTTAGAGCACAAAGATAAGAGATATGAGTTAAGAGATATGAGTTAGGAGGTATGAATTAAGAGATATGAGTTAAGAGATTTGAGTTAAGAGATATTAATTATGAGATAAGGGTTTTGGGTACTTAATAATTTTTAATTCATCTTTTATCTTTCATCTTTTATCTTTCATTTCTCCATTTCGCTAAATTTTTGAAGCTGAAATGAGTTGGTCGTAAACATTGCTATAACTGCTACCAATAGGAATCTCTTTTCCAATGACAAAAACTTTTGTTTTGCTAAATTTTTCAATTTTGTGAATGGGAACAATAAAAGATCTGTGGACTCTTAAAAAATCTCTTGAAGGTAGTTTCTCCGTAATGCTTTTTAAAGTCATTAAAGTAAGAACTGGTGTAGGTTTAATATATAGCTTAATGTAATCGTCTAATGCCTCTATTAATTCGATGTCTTTTAAGTTAATTTTCATGATCTCATAATTCACTTTTACAAAAAGTGAATTCAATTGAAGCTCTTGCGAACTTAAAAACTCTACATATTCTTTTGCTTTATAACAAGCTTTTAAAAATCGATCGTATTCAAATGGTTTTAATAAATAATCAATGGCATCTACTGAAAAACCTTCTACTGCATAGTCTTTATATGCTGTGGTGAAAACTACAATCGGTTTAGTGGGCAAACTTTTGTAAAATTGAAGACCGTTGATGTCCGGCATTTGAATATCCAAAAAAAGGATCTCGATTTTATTATTTTTTAAATATTCTTTAGCCTCATCTGTATTGGTAAATACTTTTTCTAATGACAAGAAAGAAATTCTTTGACAATATTCTTGTATTACCTGTAAAGCCAATGGCTCATCATCTATAGCTATGCATTTAATCATCTTATGTATTGATTGTTAAATTAACTATATAATACCCATCTGTTATTTCGGTGGTTAATAGATGTTTTTCTGGGTATAATAATGCTAATCTGCGTTTCACATTATTAATTCCAATTCCAGTATTCTCCATTAAATTATTTACTGATTGAACAATTAAGTTTTTTGAATAGAATTCAATAGTTGTTCCATCCGATTTGATATGAATTTGAATATTGCTTTGCTCTTTGGTGCTTACTCCATATTTAAAAGCGTTTTCAACGAAAGGGATGAATATTAACGGGGCAACCAATAATTCTCCGGTGTTCCCTTCAATTAAAAAATCGATACTCACTTTGTCGGTTAAGCGTACTTGTTGTAAATCAATGTAATTATGCAAAAAGTCTACTTCGTTTTGTAAAGGCACTAAATTCTGTTCTGTTTCCGACAAAATATATCGCATTATGGCTGCTAACTTCATAACAGCAGGTGCTGTTTTTTCGCTTCTGACAATGGCTAATGAATAAATATTATTAAGCGTGTTAAAGAAAAAATGTGGATTTACCTGAGATTTTAAAAATGATAGTTCTGTGTTAAGTTTTTCGTTTTCTGTTTCTTTTCTGTTTTGTTCAGTATCGAGCCATCTTTGAACAACTGTAATACAAGTTCCAATGGTCAT
>REAV01000216.1 GCA_004294465.1 Sphingobacteriia bacterium
GCAAAAAATACATTGGGTAATTTTGGTGTAAATCCCAATGGTTTCATCAATATTCTCCATCGCATGGATCTTAATACATGGCTGCCTGAAAGAATAAAAAATACAGGTAACATCAGCCAATAATTGGCTTTTTTTAAAGAGCCTTTAAATTCCTCCCATTTATCTGCTGGAATCTGTTGCAAACTCCACCAGACCAAAAAAATACCAATGCCCAAAAAGAGCATGTATTGAAGCACAGAAATCCATTTAATTTTCATATTCGTTGCTGATTTTCCTTGATATATGTGCTAAACTAATGGGTGATCAAATTTAAGTACTTAAATGCAATATAAACTATTATTATTGATATAATTTTTTTGTAACTATTTGATAATCAGATATTAAGAAGCTATTTCTTGTGTTTCGGTCAATTTTAACTAACTTCGCAGACTTATTTTCAGAATGGTTGTTTAAAATAGTGTGTTAATGTCAACAAAGAAAAGGATTTTATTCATTGCCACAGAAATGTCTCCATATTTGGAGTTAACTGAATTTGCGGAGATCATCAATAAATTGGCTATTAAAAGCAATGACAGTGGTTATGAAGTAAGATGTATTATGCCTCGATTTGGTGTAATTAATGAGCGCAGACATCGTTTGCATGAAGTAGTTCGTTTATCTGGTATAAATGTTTCTGTTGACAACGACGACTATCCATTGCAAATTAAAGTGGCTTCTTTACCCAATGCACGTTTGCAAGTGTATTTTTTAGAGAATGAAGATTTCTTTAAAAGAAAGCAAATTTTTCACGACGAAACAGAAACCTGGTTTTCAGATAACGAATTAAGAACTGTATTTTTTTGTAAAGGTGCATTAGAAACAGTAAAGAAGTTTGGTTGGCCTCCCGATTTGATTCATTGTTCTGGTTGGATGACTGGATTGATACCTGCATTGATAAAAACAGCTTATAAGAAAGAACCTGTATTTGGAAATAGTAAAGTCATTTTTACCATTGGACAGAACACGTTTACTGAAAAACTGGGTCCAAATTTCATGAAACAAGCAATTGTTAATGCCAGTATCAAGGAAAAAGACTTAGAACCCTTTAAAGATGGAGATAATACTGCTATGTTCAGAGGTGGTGCCCATTATGCTGATGCCATTAGTTTTGGTTCAGATGTAATTGAGAAAAAGCTTTCGACTGAATTTTCAAAAGTAAAAGGTAAAAAAGTAGTTCCATTTAAGGGCTGGGATTCTGATTTAACAGAGTATTTAGAATTGTACAACGACCTTGCGGGCAAGTAATTTTCAGCACATGCATTCAATTTTTACACTGCGCAGTATAGCAACTTTATTATTATTCTTTTTTATTACTGCTATTTCCTGTACCCGTCTTACTTCTACTGAATTAGGCGCTGGATTAATTCCTACAGTGGATGGGGTAAGCACTTTTGATACTACAATGGAAGTGATCACCGATAGTTTTGAAGAAACCGATACTACAAGAATTTATAAGCAAGATTTACACGTTTTTGGAGCAATTACCAATGATCCACTATTTGGAAGAACTACAGCGGCTTTGAATTTTGAACTAT
>REAV01000138.1 GCA_004294465.1 Sphingobacteriia bacterium
ATATCCATGGCTAAAGGCGTTTTTCTTTGCAGCTGCTAACCGCTGAAATCTATACTCTACAAGGCTTTTAGCCATTTCAGGATGCAATACTAAAATGGCTGGATACATCCACAATTCTGTATCCCAAAATACATGCCCATTATATCCTAATCCACTCAAACCCATGGGTGATGGGCTCATATCGGTACCTTCTCTAACAAATGAATATAAATGATACATCATGCTATGTACATCTTGCTGAGACTGTGCATCTCCCTCAATTTGAATATCCGATTTCCATAATTCCTGCCATGCTTTATGATGAAATGATAAAAGCCTGTCTCTACCTTCGAGCTTCGCAAATATGGTCATGCGCTCCGCTTCATTCAATGGATCGTCGTGATGAGCACTTGTTATAGAAGAACCTACAATGGAGAATCGATAGCTTTCACCCGCTTTAACTTTTTTATTGAACTTCATTAAATGCATATTATTATCCCACATTTCATGAATCACCCTTGGTTCTTGACCATGTGTTTCAGAAAAGATGTAAGCAGGCTAATGGTTACATGTGGTCGATCAATTTCATTGTAATAATTTTGAACATCTTTTAATGCATCAGGTGCTTCCATCACACTTGCCGAATTCAAAGCAATGTCTTTTTTTGCAGTAACCGTTACATCCATTAAAACGGTGAATGGCAGATGGCGTAATGAATAATATGTATAACTGACAGTTGCTTTATCACCATAATTAAAAGAGCAAGTAAAACTGGCTTTCTGCATGTCTAATTCCTGCTTCATATTTTGCACTTCAGCAGCACCGATATTTCTTCCATCTATCCCTAATTGCATATTCAATAAATTGAAGCTTCGCAGAAAATTACTGACCCTTCCTCGCCCATACTGGTCGTATGCTCCAGCTAAAACCACATCTTTTACTTTAAATGGTTCTGGAGAAGAAACTATCCCAATCATTCCATTGGCAACAGTAATGCCATAATAGTTGGATGGATTGATCGAGCTTGTACTAATTTTCCAGGGATCCTGTGAAAAGAGATTGGAAAAACTAAACATGGATACTAAGGCGAAAATGGCGAGGAATCGTTTCATAATGCGTAATTTGCAATTCGATTGATATGTCAAATCTATTCATAAAAAATTCATGAAATATCTTTTTTTAGTTTTTCTTTCTGCTATTGTATTGATATCCTGTAAAGACAACAAACGGTTGTTTAGACCAATATCTCCAGAAAAAAGCGGCATTCGATTTGCAAATCAAATCACCGAAAATCCGAATTTGAATGTATTGAATTATGAATACATCTATAATGGCGGGGGGATTGGCGTAGGAGACTTTAATAACGATAGTTTACCCGATGTATATTTCACTGGCAATATGGTGTCGAATAAATTATACATCAATAAAGGTGATTTGCATTTCGAAGACATTACTACTGCTGCCGGCGTAGATGGAAATGCAAAATGGTGCAAGGGGGCAAGTGTAATTGATATTAACAATGATGGATGGCTCGACATTTATGTTTGTGCGGCCATTTTACCAGATAGCAATGCCAGACAAAATTTATTGTACATCAATCAGGGAGTTGATAAAAAAACAGGCAACCCTACATTTAAAGAAATGAGTGTTGCTTATGGTTTGAATGACGCATCTAACACACAGATGGCTGCTTTTTTTGATTATGACAATGATGGCGATCTTGATGTGTATTTATTGGTCAATGATTTAGATGGAACTTATCCCAATGAATTTAGACCAATTAGAAAAGATGGGTCTTGGCCAAATACAGATAAACTTTTGGAGAATCATTTTGATTCATCACTTGCACATCCAGTATTCACCAATGTTTCAGCAAAAGCTGGGATTCTGATTGAAGGTCATGGCTTAGGGTTAAGTATTGCTGATATCAATCGAGACGGATGGAAAGATATTTATCTAAGCAATGATTATTTGTCGAATAATATTTTATACATCAATAACAAAAATGGAACTTTTACTGATCATTGTGCTGACTATTTAAAACATACCAGTAAAAATGCAATGGGCAATGATATCGCAGACATTAATAATGATGGATTAGCAGACATCATTGAAACTGATATGATGCCTGCTGATAACTATCGTCAGAAAATGATGAATAGTGATATCAAATATCAAACTTTTCAAAATTCTGAGCGGTATGGATATATGTATCAATATCCAAGAAATACTTTGCAACTCAACCAAGGCTTTGGCGTAAAAGCCAATGACAGTATCGGCATTCCCGTTTTCAGCGAAATTGCTTACTTAAGTGGAGTAGCCCATACCGACTGGAGCTGGGCACCCTTATTAATTGATGCAGATAATGATGGTTATAGAGATCTGTTAATTTCAAATGGGTTACCCAAAGACATGAGCGATATGGATTTTATGGCTTATCGCAAACATGCAGTAGCAAATGCCAGCATGGAGGAAATACTCACACAATTGCCCACAGTAAAAATCAATAATAATATTTTTCGAAATAATGGCGATTTAACCTTTACGGATAAAACAATTGACTGGGGATGGGAAGCACCTACCTATTCAGCTGGCATGGCATATGCCGATTTTGACAGAGATGGAGACATAGATGTAATGGTAAATAATACCAATATGCCAGTTAGTTTTTTAGAGAATACCGAAAATGAAAATAAAGACCATGCTCATTTTATTAATATCAATTTAAAAGGAAGCAACAATAATGTAAATGGCATTGGCGCTATCATTCATGTGTATAGCAATGGGGTGCATCAGAGTTATGAAAACAGCCCATACAGAGGGTATCTTTCTACCATAGAAAATATAGCTCATTTTGGATTGGGTAAATCTACTTCGGTAGATTCAATTCTAATTGAATGGCCTGGTAATTTAAAGCAAACAATTTTTCATCCAAGTATTGATGCAACTATTACGATTGATATTAAAAATGCTATTCAAAAAGAAATAGTAGCTAATCCATCAATATTGAATGGAAATTGGTTTACGGATATTACAAAAGCAGCAGGGATCAATTACTCCAATCAAGAAGTAGATTTTATCGATTTTGATATTCAAAGATTGCTACCACATAAACTTACACAAAACGGCCCACCTGTTGCTGTTGGAGATATAAATGGAGATGGGTTAGATGATTTTATTATTGGAGGAAGTTCCCCTTTTTATGCCAGGATTTTCACACAAGGAAAGAATGGACAATTTGCTTCGAAATCAATTTCCAATTCTAAAGAATATCAATTACAGGACGACGCGGGTATTTGTTTATTTGATGCAGATGGAGATAAAGATTTAGACCTGTTTATTGCTTCAGGTGGTGCGGAAAATGAACCTCAATCCAAAGCCTATACAGATCATTTTTATGTAAATGATGGAAAAGGCAATTTCACTGAATTGAGGATTGATATTACCAATAATAGAACTTCAAAAAGTTGTGTTAGTGCTGCTGATTTTGATAATGATGGAGATATAGATTTATTTATTGGTGGCAGGGTAATACCTGGAAAATATCCTAGTCCAACCAGTAGTTTTATTTATCAAAATGATAGTAAAAATGGACAAATCATTTTTACGGATGTAACTCAAAAAATAGCTCCAGCTTTACAACAAATTGGGATGGTAACAGCAGCCGTTTGGTCTGATGTAAATAAAGATCAGAAAAAAGATTTATTGATTACTACAGAATGGGGGCCAATCATCACTTTACAAAACAAGGGCAATCAATTTACACCAGTTAAAACTACTATTGACAATCAAACAGGCTGGTGGAACAGTATCACCGCTGCGGATATTGACAATGATGGCGACATGGATTACGTGGTGGGTAATTATGGATTAAATGGATATTTAAAACCGAGCACCCAATATCCGATTAAAGCATATGCAAAAGATTTTGATAAGAATACCAGTTTTGACGCAGTATTTAGTTCTTTTCTACCTGCTTCTACAAACGGGCCAATTAAAGAATTCCCTATTGCCGGAAGAGATGAATTCATTCGGGAAATGAGTGCACTCAAAGAGCGGTTCCCCAATTATGCTTCTTATGCAAAATCGGAAATGCAACAAATTTTTACCCCAGAAAACAGTAAAGATGCTTTACAATTATCAGTCAATAATTTTAATAGTTCCTGGGTAGAAAATAAAGGAAGTTTTAATTTTGTTTTACATGATTTACCAAGAGAAGCTCAATTTGCACCAATCTATGGTATAGTTGCCAAAGATTTTGATGGTGATGGCAATATAGACTTAGCCTTAAATGGAAATGAATTTTCAATGAGCCCTTCTCTTGGAAGATATGATGCACTCAATGGGCTGATACTAAAAGGAAATGGCAAAGGCAATTTTAAGTCATTGTCCATTCAGGAATCTGGATTGTATATTCCAAAGAATGGCAAAGCATTGGCTGCAATAATGGTGAATCAACAATTTGGCTTAATCGCAACACAAAATAGGGATTATATAAAATTATTTTTATTGAAAAAACAGCTGAAATAATTTAAACGATGAAAAAGATAATCAACCATTCTTGTCTGCTGGTTTTAATTTCGCTGACAATTGTTCAATGCAAGCAAGCTGACAATTCAAAGGAAATAGTTGGGCCATCTATACAACACTATTGCGAACAGAAATTAACTGATGTAATTGTTTATGATATATTTTCTCCTCCGGTAGCCAGTAGAATATATGCGTATAGCAATCTTGCTTTTTATGAAGCCATTCGATTTACAGATACGAGCAATCATAGTATTATTGCAAAATTGAAAGGTTTTAAGGAAATCCCTGCCCCTGCTTCCAACCAATTATATAATTATGATCTTACTGCAATTGTTGCTTTTATGAAAGTAGCGAAAACATTGGTTTTTTCGAAAGACAGTATTCAAGTTGCAAAAGACAAAATAATGTCGCAATACAAAAATATAGATGAAGCTGTATTTCAAAGATCAGTTGCATTCGGAGATACAGTTGGAGCAATTATTTTACAAAGAGCTTCCAACGACAATTATAAATTAACCAGAGGAATGCCCCGATACAGTGTTTTTAAGGAAAAGGGGAAATGGTTACAAACACCTCCTGATTATGCAGATGCAGTTGAACCATATTGGAATAAGATTCAACCATTATTAATGGATACTGCTTCTCAATTTACTCCTCCACCTCCACCTCCTTATGATTTGACCAATTCAAGTGTATACTATAAAGAATTAAAAGAAGTATACGATGTAAGCAAACAATTAACGAAAGAACAAGATACGATTGCCCATTATTGGGATGACAATGCATTGGTGTCTGAACATAAAGGCCATCTAACATATTCTAACAAAAAAACCACACCCGTAGGGCATTGGATGGGTATTACTGCTATATTGTCTGGCACAAAAGCCGAAGACAAAATGATGACTGCAAGAGCATATGCATTAAGCGCTTCTGCAATATTTGATGCATTCATTTCTTGTTGGGATGAAAAATACAGAAGCAAAACAATCCGACCAATCTCCGTTATTAGAGAAACGATGGAATCGGAATGGAATGCATTATTACAAACTCCTCCATTCCCAGAATATACAAGTGGTCATAGTGTTATTTCTGCAGCTGCAGCAACTGTGCTGACCAATGAATTTGGTCAGGATCATGCGTTTCATGATACCACCGAATTACAATACCTAGGTATGGAAAGATCATTTAGTTCAATTGAAGCGGCATCAAACGAGGCATGTATCAGTAGACTATATGGTGGTATACATTTCAGATCTGCAATAGAAAAAGGAAAAGAACAAGGAAAAAAAATTGGATATTTGTATAACAACATTTTTGAAAAATAAACAGTATGAAGAAAATATTGATTGGGGGCGGATTGATTTTGGTTGCGGGAATTTTGGTGATTGCTTTCTTACCTAAAGAAAAAAAATTTATACAAACAGCTACGGCAGATTGCCCTATCGAAACAATTTCAAGAAATATTGCATTTCCAACAAATTGGAAAAATTGGTGGCCAGGCAAACAATTAACTGATTCTACCTATCAATTTAATCAAGATACTTTTTTAGTTAAAACCATTTTATTAAACGGGTTTTATGTAGTTGTTCAAAATAGTCCATTACATACTTCATTTAATGTTCAATTGGTAGCTAAAGATGGCGATAGAAGTGAAATTAATATAACAACTCAATTCCAGTTTTCAACTAATCCTTGGACTAAGTTATTGCAATATATTTCCCTATCGAGCGAAAAAGCAATCACTACTCAGCTCTTAAGACATTTAGAAAGTCATTTTTCGTCTACCGAAAAAACATATGGCTTTAAAATAGAAAAGCAAAAAGTTCCTAATTCATCTTATATCTCTACTAAAAAAGGTTTTAATCATTTTCCTTCTAATGAAGAGATATATGCATTAATTAAAGAATTAGAAATTTACATAGCCCAGCAGAATAGCAAAATAATGAATGCCCCTATTTTAAATATTTATACTTACAATAACAAAGACTATG
This sequence comes from Sphingobacteriia bacterium, assembly GCA_004294465.1. GTDB lineage: Bacteria > Bacteroidota > Bacteroidia > Chitinophagales > Chitinophagaceae > Sediminibacterium. The sequence goes on from REAV01000138.1 coordinate 6,501, forward strand.
AAGTAATGGTGGCAATTGCTACTGATCGAGATCTAGCTTCTACCAATCAATTTTTCTTAAAAAATATGATGCTAGGAAATATTATGGTTGCTGAAGTTAAGGGTGATCGAAAAAGAATTGATTCATGCATTCAAGCTATGAAATTTTACATAAGTGATTACAGAAAATCTTCGCCGGCAATTTATTTTGAACGTTTAATTACAAACAGATTAACCGAGAAAGATAGCACCAAATGGGTTACTACTATTAATTATCTATAGGAAATCCTGTTCCCAATTTTTATTGGAAGAATCTTTCTTACTTCTCCAGTTATGGCAAGTCCATTTAATGAAGCATATTCAAAATTACCTTTACCCTTACTAATCAGCACAGAACCAAAATCAGCATCCTGTCTGCCCAACTCTACATTGTTGGCAAAAAAATTGCCCATTAACAATATTTCCCAGTTCTTGTCTTTAAAAGATTGAATATTTGCAGCTGCTCTAATTGAACTCAATTGAAAAGAATATGGTAAAGCATTTGCGTTGAAGTTCATTTTACCATCATTAATGAAAACCATATTTTCAAAACAATCCGCAGATAATTTATTAGCTTGGTCTATCTTTTTTTGACCAAATAAATCAATAATATCTGCCTTTGCAAAATCGGCCGCATATAAAAATTTCTTTTTCAAAAAAGGCATCCGCTTTTCTAGTTGTATTTTACTTGCAAATGGAATTTCTTTCCCGCCTACATAA
>REAV01000032.1 GCA_004294465.1 Sphingobacteriia bacterium
GAATTTACCCGGAAATGATTGGTGTAGATTCTAATGAACAAATACGTTTTTTTGCCTTGATCATTGCATCAGTATGTATTGCAGCGGCAGGTTATATCATCAATGATTATTTTGATCATAATATTGATCAAATCAATAAGCCCGATAAAGTAGTAGTCAATCGAATCATCAGCCGACGTTGGGTTATTTTCTGGCATATGCTATTGAGTTTGTTAGGATTGTATTTAACAGCTTATGCTTTACCGCTAAGTCAATATTGGCATTTGGTATTAGGCAATATGGCAGCTATCATTGCTCTTTGGTTTTATTCTACCACATTTAAAAAGAAATTATTGATTGGGAATGTGATTATTTCTCTGTTAACAGCTTGGGTAATTATTGTATTGTTTTTTTCAAAGTTTCCCTTGGATGGAGCTTTAATAAATGTTGATCAACACCAGCGTGTACGTTTCTTTAGACTTATGGTGCTTTATGCTTCTTTTGCATTTGTAATTTCATTAATAAGAGAAGTAATAAAAGATATGGAAGATATTTCTGGTGATCAAAAATATGGATGCACCACAATGCCGATTGTTTGGGGAGTTAATGCAACGAAAGTTTTTGTAGCAGTTTGGATCATTGTGTTAATCGCAGCTTTGGTGATTTTACAATTATATGTATTGGGAATGGGTTGGTGGTTAAGTGCTTTGTATTGCATTTTATTAATTGTTTTACCTTTGGTACTTGTTTTGAAGAAATTATATAAAGCAGAGAAACCAACAGACTATCATCAACTGAGTAGTTTGGTAAAACTGATTATGTTTACAGGAATTTTATCAATGTTCTTTTTTAGGTATTATCAATAATATTTGCATGAAGGAAATTATTCTGGCTTCTCAATCTCCTAGAAGAAAATTACTATTGGAATGGGCTGAAATTTCGTTTAAAATTGTTGTTAAAGCAACAGATGAATCTTTTCCTGATAATTTAGAAGTTGAAAAAGTGCCGATTCATATTGCAATGAATAAAGCAAAAGCAGTCATTGAGTTTTTAGAAAAGTTACATAATTCAGAACCTGAAACCATTGTATTAGCTGCTGACACCATTGTTGTTTTAGACAATCAAGTGATCAATAAACCTGCCGATAGGGCTGAAGCTGTTTCGATACTAAGCAGATTGTCTGGACAAAACCATCGGGTTATTACTGGCGTTGTTTTAAAGAATGCGTTTAAAGAACATGCTTTTTCGGTAACTACCCATGTTCAGTTTCATCCGCTCACGCTCGAGCAAATCGAATTTTATGTAGATCAATACAAACCCTATGATAAAGCAGGGGCTTATGCAATTCAAGAATGGATCGGGGTTGTGGGAATTGCATCAATCAATGGCGATTTTTATAATGTGATGGGCTTGCCAGTATCCTCCGTAGTTCAGGCATTAACATTATTCGAAAACGATTTGTAGGCAACGATTTACATAGAATTGGGGTCTAATTACCAATTGAAGCTGAATTCGCGTTCACAATCAGGATGTAAAGTTCTTTCAACAGGGCAGGTTCGGGCGGTATTTTCCAAAATGGCTTTTTCTTTATCATCAATTTGAAGACTTTTTGGAAAATGGATATGAACTACAATTTTGCTGATTCTTCTTGGGTCGGAAGCCATTATTTTAGTTACATCGGCGGTTGTTCCATCCAGTAAAATGTTCATTGAACGGGCTTTAATACCCATGGTGGTAATCATACAAGTGGCCAACGCAGTAGCCACCAGATCGGTAGGGGAAAATCTTTCTCCCTTTCCTTGGTTGTCGGTTGGAGCATCGGTTTCAATGATGGTTCCACTTTGGAGATGGGTAGCTGTGGTCCTTAAATCGGAATTATAAATAATTTGTGAAGTCATTGCATCAATTTTGACCTAAATTTACACGTAACAAATCACATGGAAGTGAAGAAACTAATTTTTGTATTTTTTTTATTTTCAAGCATCACAATGAAGGCACAGCAAAAACCTGTTCCTGAAACTGCTTCGAGTAAGTACCAAAAGAAAGTAGAGAAAAGAGAAAAAATCAATCAATTAATTAAGCAAGAAGAAGAGGGTGCATTGATTTTCGATAAACAAAGTGCATTTTCTATTAAGCTCAATACAGACGGTTGGGGTTTCGCTTATGAAAAAGGAAAATACAAGACCACTAATAAGACAAGTCTTTGGTGGCTTGAGTTTGGAGAACGCAAAAGCGTAAAAGAAGAAAGGGTTCCTACTATATCTGCATCTCAGGGTTTCATTATTGTATCCAGTTATATTTATGGAAAACAAAATAATTTCTATTATCTCAAAGCAGGATTTGGTCAACAAAAACTAATTGGGGGCAAAGGGAATAAAAATGGGGTAGCTGTGTCAGCTATTTATGGTGGAGGCCTTAGCCTGGGAATGCTAAAGCCCTATTATTTAGAAATACAGAATCCAACCAATGGCGCCAGGGAATCTATCCGATATACCCCTGCCAATGAAAGTCTATTTTTAGATCCAACCGTTATTCTGGGTAAAAGTGGATTAGGAAAGGGCCTTGGGGAAATTAAATATGTGCCAGGGGCTCATGTGAGAACCGCTTTAAGATTCGATTATGGAAGGTACAATGAAGTCTTGTCTGCCATTGAAATAGGGCTGAATGCGGAGTTTTATTCCCAGAAAATGCCCGTTGTGCTATTAAACAAAGAGAATAATTTCTTTTTTAATGCTTATGCTGCAATCACTTTCGGTAAAAGAAAGTAATGTAAATTTGTGCTTCATTTCACACAAATAATACATGCAAGAATTACCAGTTATTTCTACAATAGATACTACAGTACAAGAAGAATTACCACTTAAAAAACCCAATTGGTTAAGGGTTAAATTACCATTGGGAGAAAGCTACAAACATGTAAGAGGGTTAGTAGACAAGCATAAATTGCATACCATTTGCGAAAGCGGAAATTGCCCTAATATGGGTGAATGCTGGGGTGAAGGCACAGCCACATTCATGATCTTAGGAAATGTATGTACAAGAAGTTGTGGATTTTGTGCAGTAGCAACAGGCCGCCCAGGTTCTGTTGATTGGGACGAACCGCAAAGAGTAGCAGAAGCCATTCATTTAATGAAGGTAAAACATGCGGTAGTTACCAGTGTTGATAGAGACGAATTGAAAGATGGTGGATCCATCATTTGGTACAATACCATCAAAGCCATTAAAAACCTCAACCCCGATACTACATTAGAAACCCTGATCCCAGATTTTAGAGGATTTAAAGACCAGATTCAACGCATCATCGATGCAGCTCCAGAAGTGGTGAGCCATAATATGGAAACGGTAGAACGCATTACCAAACAAGTAAGAATTCAGGCAAAATATCGCAGGAGCTTAGAAGTTTTGGAGACTCTTAAACAAGGAGGCATGCGAACCAAAACTGGTATCATGTTGGGTTTAGGAGAAACAAAAGAAGAAGTTATTCAAACAATGCAGGATTTGGTAAATGTAGGTACCGATGTATTAACAATTGGACAATATTTACAACCCACTAAAAAACATTTGAAAGTACAACGTTTTGTGCACCCCGATGAATTTGCAGAACTCAGAGAGATTGGTTACACTATTGGATTTGATTATGTAGAGAGCGGCCCCTTGGTGCGTTCTTCTTACCACAGTGAAAAACATGTTATACCTGGATACGGAAAAAATGTTTGGTTGAACAATAATTTGTAGTAATTTAAAACCCTAAAACAATGCTCTTGGTAAACACCTCTATTATTTACAGTACAGAAGCTTTTGTATTATGCCCACTCCTTATGTTGGGTATGTTTATTATGGTAAAAATTGGCCATTATCTCCGCTTAAAAAGTACGAGAGAATATGAAGCTATGGGTTCTATTGAAGGATCCAGTTATGGTTTGTTAGGGCTGATTCTGGCATTTACTTTTGGAATGTCTTCAACCCGCTACGATAATCGCAGAGCTGTTATTGTAGAAGAAGTAAATAATATTGCTGGTGCCATGTTGAGAGTAGAAGGAATTTCCAACGATTCTATCAAACATGCATTTTACCTTGATTATCGTGATTTAGTGGATCTGCGAATCAAAACCAATGTAACTAAAATATTCGATCCGCAATATGATTCTGTTCGTTTTGCTTCTTATAAAGTAGTAAGAAAACTGATTCGTCATGCCAATGATCTAGCTAAAATTCCCGAATACAATTATTCGGCTTATCAAATGGTTGCTGCATTAATTAAAGTGAATGAATCTATAACAACTAGATACAACGCAATGAATTCCACAGTTCCAGACGCAATTATTTGGTTGCTGATTATTTTTGCTTTGTCTTGTAGTTTGTTTGCAGGATTTTCTTTTCCAAAAGATAAGCGAGTGAATTGGTTACCGGTATTGAGTTTTATTTTATTTACTGGTGTGGTTATTTATATTATTTTAGATTTAGACCGACCAAAGCGTGGATTTATTGATTTGAGCTTTCAATATCAAAGAATCGTCGATTTAAAAATGATGCTTCCTAAAGATTTAGAAAATTAGCAGGGTTATGGTAAGCTCCTTTATTTATAATACCGATGCAGCATTATTGTGTTTGTTTTTATTCATCAGCATGTTATTGCTTATTGCTGTTGGCTATTTCCTTCATCTAAAATCAAACATGAGCGACGAAGGTATCGGTGTTGTTGAAGGTGCATTATTTGGATTGTTGGGATTAATCATGGCTTTTACTTTTGGAATGGCGGGTAGCAGATTTGAAAGTAAACGTTTGGTTATTACAGAGGAGGCCAATGCAATTGGTACAGCGTACTTGAGGGTAGATTTGTACCAGAATGATTCTGTTAAAACCGTTTTTAGAAATCATTTTAAACAATATATAGAAGCAAGGATAGAAAGCTATGAAGTTGGGTATAATCCTCCTATGCGAGAAATTTTAAAATCCAAATCAGATAGCATTAGTAAGCAAATATGGAATTATACAACAGCGTTATCCAAGCAACCAAATAATTATATACCTACCATGCAAATGGTGCCTGCTTTGAATGAAATGATTGATATTGTTACAACCAGGGAGTCAGCATTAAAAGCAAGAGTGCCTGATAGTATTATATGGTTAATGTTTTTAATGATTTTGGCTTGTAGTTTTTTAATTGGCTTTTCTATTCCTGTGAATAAAAAAGTAAATTTTATTTCCATTGTAGGATTTATTGTTCTATCATTATTGGTTGTTTATGTGATTTTAGATTTAGATCGCCCATCACGTGGTCTAATTAATTTGTCGGAACAAAATAAAGTAATTATAGACCTTCGAAAAATGTTGCCTACAAGCTGATGCGAATTTTTCAGATTATCCTCTTGCTTTTTCCGATTTTTTGTTCTTCACAAATACAATGGGTGAATGTAGATGCTGAGTATCAACCCTTGCCCAACGGAGTTCATGTATATTTTTCCAATGATTCAATAGAAGGTAAGCCTAGTCGGGCTTTTTATGTAAGTGCCAATTTAAAAGAACCTTCATTGAGTTTTACTACCCAAGTGGGAAATGGAAAAAGATATACGCCTGCTGAATATTTTACCAAAGAATCCAATCCATTGTTGGTGGTGAACGCTACTTTTTTTGAATTTGTACGCAATAGCAATTTAAATATGGTGGTGAAAGATGGAAAAATACTTGCTTATAATTTGCATACCATTGCTGGTAAAGGAAAAGATACATTAACCTATCGGCATCCTTTTGGAAGTGCAATTGGTATTTCAAAATCCAGAAAAGCAGATATTGTTTGGTCTTATACCTATTCATCGAGTAAATATCCATTGGCTATTCAAACGCCTATTAATGCTATCAAAGATTCTTCTTCAAAATTATTCAAATCAACAGTGCAGGCAGCAGGTGATTTTAAAAAATGGAAAATACAAACAGCCATTGGTGGCGGCCCTGTATTGGTGCAAGAAGGAAAAATAAAGATCAGTAATAATGAGGAATTGAAATTTTCGGGTAAAGCGCTCTACGATAAACATCCAAGAACAGCGATGGGTTATACCAAAGATGGTCAATTGATTGTAATGGCTGTAGAAGGTAGATTTCCTGGAAAAGCAGAAGGCGTAAACTTAGAACAATTGGCAAAAATATTGATCGGTGTTGGTTGCGAAGAAGCAATGAATTTAGATGGGGGAGGTAGTAGTTGTTTATTGGTTAACGGAAAACAAACCATCACCCCGAGCGATAAAGAAGGACAGAGACCTGTACCAGCGGTTTTTTTGATAAAAAACAAATAAAAAAGATAAGAGATAAAAGATAAGAGATAAGAGATAAAAGATAAAAGATAAGAGATAAAAGATAAGCGATAAAAGATAATAAGATTATTTAATGTATCTCAT
>REAV01000217.1 GCA_004294465.1 Sphingobacteriia bacterium
CGGAACTAAATTGGTTTTTGAAAAAGATTATGCTATCTGGTTGTACAATACCAGTTCAGATAAAGCTGAAAAACTATCTCTTCAATTACTCAGAAACAATACTTTAACTGCAGACAAAGATTTTGATGTTAGAGGCACTATTTCCAATATGGATATTTCTCCTGACGGTAAAAAAATTGCATTTATTGCTCGGGGAGAATTGTTTGTAAGTGATGTGGAAGGAAAGTTTATTCAAAAAATCAATAAGCAAAATACAGAAAGAGCAAAAGAAGTAAAATGGTTAAGTGATAACAGAACCTTACTATTCAATCAAACTATTAATGGGTATTTGAATTTGTTTACAGTGAATGCGGACGGAACGGGAACTCCTAAGCAAGTTACAACTGGGAATAAAGACAATAGATCGATCGCATTGAATAAGTCAAAATCAAAAGCTGTATTTCTTTCAGGTAGAGATGAAGTGAAAATAATCGATACTAAAACTTGGATTTCAACAACCATGGTTAAAGATGAAATATGGGCATTTCAAAATTCATCTCCAAGTTTCTCTCCCAATGAAGAATATATTCTCTTCACTGCTTATAGAAATTTTGAACAAGACATTTTAATACATCATATTGCCAATAATAAAACCACCAATTTAACCAATACAGGTATTTCAGAAGCCGATCCTATTTGGTCTCCGGATAGCAAATACATATATTTTATCAGCAACAGAACAAAACCTGCTTATCCGATGGGAATGGCTAATCCACGGATTTACAGAATGCCATTGGATAAATACGACGAACCATATAGAGTGGATAAATTCAACGATTTATTTAAGGTTGAGAAAAAAGATACTACTAAAAAAGAACCTTCAAATCCTCCAATCGTAATCAATATTGAAAAAGCAATGGATCGATTAGAGCAAATTGGCTCCTCATTTGGTTCACAATATTTGTTATCTGTTTTACAAAAAGGAGATAAGACAACTGTTTTGTATGTAAGTGATCATGCAGAAGGGAAGCCTTCTTTATGGAAATCTACTATGGAAGCCTTCTTTATGGAAATCTACTATAGAACCTTTCGAAGCAATTAAAACAGAAAAAATTAATGGAGCAGATGCAGGCGGAATAGATATTGCAGAAGGAGGAGATAAAATACTGTTATTGTTTAATGGCGCAATCGCCAAATTAAATATTGACGCCAATAAAGTAGATCCTATAGCAACTAGTTTTGTTTTTAGAAGAAATTTGGCCGGTGAGTTTACACAAATTTTTGAAGAAGCCTGGGCGCAGGTAGAACAGAATTTTTATGATGAAAAATTTCATGGGGTAGATTGGACAAAGACTAAAACAAATTACCAAGCTTATTTACCCTATGTAAATAATCGTGCTGATTTACGCATCTTATTAAATGATATGCTAGGAGAATTAAATTCTTCTCATCAAGGCTTTAGTTCTAATGGAACCGAAGAAGCCATTCGTTTAACAAGCAGCACCATGGAAACAGGTATTGTTTTTGAAAATGAAAAACCATTTACAGTAAAATATGTGCTTTCTAAAAGCAATGCCGATAAAAAGTCAATCAATATACAAGCTGGTGATGTTTTGTTAAAAGTGAATGATGAAGTAGTGGATTCTAAAATAGACAGGAATTATTATTTTACTAAACCATCTTTAGATAGAGAAATTAAACTACAATTTAATCGGGGCGGTCAAGTAATTGATGTTAATATTCATCCACAAAGAACTATTGCGGGTAATTTACAAGATGAATGGATAGCGAATAATCAAAAAATGGTTGATTTGAAAAGCAATAATCGAATTGCTTATCATTGCATGAAGGATATGGGTACAGGAGAATTGGAGAATTTTCTCATTGATATGACACAGGATTTCTATCAGAAAGATGCATTAATCCTCGATCTGCGTTATAATACCGGTGGAAATGTACATGATGAAGTGCTTAAATTTTTAAGTCAAAAAACTTATCTACGTTGGAAGTATCGTGAGGGAAAACTAACACCTCAATCTAATTTTGCACCATCGGATAAACCCATTGTATTGCTTACCAATGAACAATCCTTAAGTGATGCAGAAATGACAGCATCTGGATTTAAATCGTTGAAATTGGGCAAGATCATTGGAACAGGAACCTATCGTTGGATCATTTTCACCAGCGGAACTGGATTTGTTGACGGTTCCTTTGTAAGATTACCAAGTTGGGGTTGCTACAACATGGAAGGAAATGATCTGGAATTTGCTGGGGTGAGTCCGGATATTTATGTACCAATGAACTTTGAAGACAGAATTAATAAACGCGATCCTCAATTATCAAGGGCAATTGAAGAAATAACCAAACAATTGAAATAATTATTTCTATGTATTTCAATTTTAACTGGCGTAGTGGTTTACTGTTGATTTTCTTTGTTCATGGAC
>REAV01000218.1 GCA_004294465.1 Sphingobacteriia bacterium
TGCATTGGCTACTGTTGCATTTGCGGTTACATCAACAAATACACTATTGCGTAAGTTTTTATGAACGATGCTTTCAACATAATTATCAATTGTTGCTGGCAAAGCATTGTCTAAAGCATTTTTCCAATTACTCAAATCAATTCCTCCGTCATTCAATAACATTTTTTTGCTATTTGCAATTCCAACAACTTGAATTTGAAGCCTCAGATGCTCTTTTAAATACGCGAGCTGTTGATTGATTTGTCCTATTAACTTACCTCCTACATTTCCTGCTCCAGCAATAAATACATTTAACTGCTTATAGGTTGTTTCGAAGAAAATTTCATGCAATACATTGATGGCTTTCTTTACATCATTTGCAGAAAGTACGGCTGAAATATTTTTTTCAGAAGAGCCCTGAGCAATGGCCCTTACATTAATACCATTTCTTCCTAATGCACCAAACATTTTTCCACTTATGCCAGGATGGCTTTTCATTTGTTCTCCTACCAGTGCAACAATACTTAAATCAGTTTCTACTTTAACTGGATCCACTTTTCCTGTTTCAATTTCAAAGGCAAATGCCTGATCAATGGCCAATTGGGCACTGCTGGCATCTGCTTCACTAATCCCTACGCAGATAGAATGCTCAGAAGAGCTTTGTGTAATCAATATTACATTGATATTTTTTATAGCCAATATCTCAAATAACCTTTTCGAAAATCCTGGTATACCTACCATTCCACTTCCTTCTAAACTCAATAAACTAATTGAATTAATACTCGAAATACCTCTTATAATTTCATTATCAAAAAATACTTTTTCTTCAATGATGGTACCTTTTGCTTCGGGCTCAAAAGTATTTTTTATCCAAACCGGAATATTTTTTTTCATTACAGGTTGAATAGTTGGCGGATAAATAATTTTAGCGCCAAAATGCGAAAGCTCCATGGCTTCCTGATAAGAAATTCGTTCAATATGTTTAACGTGTTGTACCAAACGGGGATCAGCCGTCATCATTCCACTTACATCCGTCCAGATTTCTAACGTAGAGGAATTTAATGCGGCTGCAAAAATAGCACCCGTATAATCAGATCCTCCCCTACCCAATGTAGTAGTATTCTGATCTGCATCGGAAGCAATAAAGCCAGGAACAATGTATACTTGAAAAGAATGCTTACTAAAATAATGGGTAATGTCTGTATTGGTTTTTTCAAAATTTACTGCTGCATTCCCAAATTTATCATTTGTGGTGATGAGCAATCTGGCATCAACCCATTGTTGAGATACAGATAGAGATTTCAGTTTTGATGAAATAATATAAGAGGAAAGTATTTCTCCATAACTAACCAACCTGTCTTTGATTCTTGGAGACAATTCACCTAACAGAAAAATGCCATCACATAAACTTTCCAATTCATTCAAGCGTTTGGTATTGGATTCTAATTCGCTTTTTAATTTATTCAAACGGTCTTGTTCAGCAGCCAAAGCTTTTTCTTTTGTCCCAAGTTGTGCAAGTAATTCTCGGTTTTTATTCATATTAGACTCAAGTGCATCATTGCTGTTTTTT
>REAV01000219.1 GCA_004294465.1 Sphingobacteriia bacterium
ATGGAGAAAACACCACACATCTGCAATCACAAGAGACATTTGGGTATATGATGTAAAAGCTTCAAAGCATACAAAAATCACTTCATTCAATGGAGAAGATCGTACGCCAATTTTTACAGATGGAGAAAAATCGATGATCTATTTAAGTGAAGAAAGCGGAAGTTTTAATATTCATAAAATGAATTTATCGGGCGGAAAAAGCGAACAGCTTACCTCTTACAAAAAGCATCCGGTTCGTTTTTTAAGCAGTGCCAATGATGGTACTATTTGCTTTGGATACGATGGAGAAATTTATACCATGAAAGCTGGATCTGGTGCAAAGAAAGTAGCAGTAAGTATTTTGGCAGATAATCGAAAGAATGATGAACAAGTTATAAGAGTGGCAACTGGAGGTGGAATTAGTGTTGCACCAAACGGTAAAGAGGTAGCTTTTGTATTTAGAGGCGAGGTTTTTGTAACCAGTGTAGATGGTGGAATTACAAAAAGAATTACCAATACACCAGAACAAGAAACAAGCGTTGGCTTTTCTCCTGATAGTAAATCGATCATTTATTCTTCAGAAAGAAACAATAAATGGAGTGTGTATGAATCTAAAATCGTTCGATCAGATGAGCCCTATTTTTATGCATCTACTTTAGTTAAAGAAACTGCAGTATTAGAAAACGCCAATGACAATACACAGCCATTGTATTCTCCTGATGGAAAAGAGATTGCTTTTATTGAAAATAGAAATACCATGCGTATTTATAATATAGCTTCAAAACAATCCAGAACAATTTTAGGAATCAATCAAATATTTGCATTTGTAGAGAACGACCAATATTACCAATGGAGCCCGGATAGTAAATGGTTGTTGTTTGATTATTCTATACCAGGAAGTGCTGTTGGCGAAGTGGGATTGGCAAGTGCCGATGGAAAAAAAGTGATGAATATTACCGAAAGTGGCTTCAACGATTACAGACCTAAATGGGTAATGGGTGGTAAGGCAATGCTTTGGCAAAGTAATAGAGATGGATTGCGTGCAGCTGCAATGAGTGGTGGAGCTCAAAGTGATGCATATATGATGTTCTTTACTCAAGAATCATTTGATCGCTTTAAATTAAGCAAAGATGAATTTGCATTGGTTAAAGACATGGAAGAGACAAAAGCAAAAGCAGATACATCGAAGAAAAAAGCAGTTGTAAAAGACAGTGTAGTTATAGAGTGGGAAGGATTGTCTCAACGTAAATCTAAAGTAACCATTCATTCATCTTCTATGAGCGATGCTTTATTAAGTAAGGATGGAGAAACTTTATACTACTTAGCTCGCTTTGAAAAAGGAATGAATCTTTGGACAACCAATTTAAGGACTAAAGAAACCAAAATGCTGGTTCCATTGAATGCCGGTGGAGCTAGTATGGCATGGGATAAGGATCAGAAAAATATTTTCATTAGCAGTGATGGAGGTATAATTAAACTAGATCCAGCAACAAGCAAACAAGAGAGAGTAGGCATCAATGGAGAAATGATGGTGAATGCTACTGCAGAACG
>REAV01000033.1 GCA_004294465.1 Sphingobacteriia bacterium
ACTCCAACACAAAATTTCATTTGATGATAGGCTGCAAAATTTGCTTCAAATTCTTTAACTCCATCCCCTAAAATATACCATCCCTTTTTTAGAAAATGATCAAATGCAATTTTCAATTGCAAAGTATATTTTTCATTTACCTGATAAAGATTATCGTAAGGAATCATTAAATCGATGGATAAGGTTCATAAATATAATCCGAAGAATCGTAGGTGGTTGAAGCAAAAACCAAGAGGATAGCATCCTTTGAAAATCCATACATTTTATGCCAATCCTTTGTCTCTAAAATTAAACATTTTTCGGGGCTATCTAATAAAAACGTTTCTTCTCTTTCTCCATCGTTATTGGATATCGTGCATTGACCATGAATGCAGATCGCAGCCTGAACAGTTTCATGATGACGATGTCCACCACGAATTGATTCATCAATATTATAAATATAGAAAACTCGTTTTATTGTAAAAGGAAGTACTTTTTCCGCATTATCCAAAACGGTCAACTCTCCCCTTGAATCTTTGAAATTTACTAGGTTAATAATTCTTGCCATTATGCTAAATTAATAGGAATTTATTTTTGCGTTGCCCTTTGATCTATTAACGCATCTATTAGATCCAATATTTCCGAATTGTCATTTAAATTAAATTTACGAGCAAATATTCGATCGCTTTTCATAATCTCGTCTAAATCTTCTAGGCCAAGCCATTTGGGATGGGCTGTATTTGGTGCATGCTGATAATAATGGCAATTTTCATTGATCACCTTTGTTGCTAAGGGTGAACTCAGGATTTCAGTTTGAAACAAAAATTCATCCGGAGCCCAAGTAAATTTATAAAAGCGTTTTGTTTTTTTATTCCTGTCCACTTTTTCTAACATATAGCTAAGTGCATCGAATGATAAAGCCCAAAACATAGAATCGCCATAAAATTTAATCCCTTCTAGCAGTTTTCTTTTTGGAAGAACGATGTTCATTATTTTCTCTACTAAATATCTCCCAGGAAAAGAAAAATTGTCCATATAATACCGAGATACTCTTGTCATTCCCTCTGGCCATTCATTTTGGAAATCGCGGTATTTTAATAACAGCTTCCCTTTTCTGGCTTCATAAAATGATTTCATTTCTGCCACTGTAGCAATTGGATAATCTTGACCACTTAACAGCGTAACAAAATCGTATTGTATTTTAGTATCTAGTATTTCTTGAATTGAATTGAACTCTGCTTGAATTGTACTAAACCCAGCCCAGTTTACTTTGATTCTATTTTTTATAAGATAAACATTGGGTAATTGGGTAAGAAAATCATGGCTAATTATAGGCAACTTTTCATCAACATGAATATAGAAATCAAAGTCTGGATCAATCATTCTTTGAATCATTCTATACGTCTGTTGAGGATCCGTATAAGTAATAATTAGATGCGCTATTCGCATATTCAATAATTGGTGATATAAATTCCTCTAATTTAAAGCTTCAATTTAAGCCAATTAGACCACTAAGTTAAAAAAACATTAAAACAATTAAGTTTTTATTTTATTTTCCTAATAAAAAAAGCCATAGAAATTCTATGGCTTTCAACAAACTATACTTTAATGATTAACCTAATTTTTCTACCTGCATATAATTCAGCTCTACTGGAGTAGATCGACCAAATATTTTTACCGTTACTTTTAATTTCTTCTTTTCATCATTAACATCTTCAATAACACCATTGAAATCGTTAAATGGTCCTTCGATGATTTTGATGGTTTCGCCAACAATGAAAGGTTCGCTCATAGTAACACCCTGATCGTTCATTTCATCTACCTTACCCAACATCTTATTTACTTCCGCTTTACGAAGACTGATGATATTTCCTTTAGATCCTTTGCCGTCTGTTAAAAAGTGCATTACGTTACTGATATTGCTGATATGTTGAACCATATCATCATTCAGTTTACCATCTAACACTTCCATCATTACATATCCTGGGAAATAGTTTTTCTCGCGCATTACTTTTTTACCAGTTTGCACTTTGTACACTTTCTCCATTGGTAAAAAAATCTGTTTGATAACTTCCTGCCATCCACTTCGGATAATGTCTTTATCCAAATACTCTTTTACCTTTCTCTCTTTACCACTAACTACTCTCAACACATACCATTTGGTATCTGCCTGAGTGGCTACTGGAACTTCTGTTGCTATAACTACTTCTTCCATGAGTATCTTACTTAAATAATGAGTAAATCAACTTTAATAATTGGTTGCTAGAAAAATCCATCACCCATACCATAGCAGTTATGATTACAGTTGCTACCAAAACAATAACGGTGCTTTGTTGCAATTGCATCCATGTAGGCCAGGTTACTTTCTCCATCAGCTCATGGTAGCTCTCTTTAAAATACAATGCTATTTTGTTCATGTTCTTGATATTAATCTGTTTGCACGGGCACTAGGATTCGAACCCAGATCAAAGGTTTTGGAGACCCGTATGCTACCATTGCACCATGCCCGTATAAAACAAAGTACTTAGGGGTTAGCTAAGTACTTTGTGTTATGTAAAGATATATAAACTTTTCCATCTCCCCTTCAGGGGTTCTGGGTTTATTTTACGATTTCAGTAACCTGACCAGCACCTACTGTTCTACCACCCTCACGGATAGCGAATTTCAATCCTTTTTCCATAGCGATTGGCTGAATCAATTTAACGCTCAAACCAATGTTATCACCAGGCATTACCATTTCTGTTCCTTCTGGTAAAGTAACTTCTCCAGTTACGTCAGTAGTACGGAAATAGAACTGAGGACGGTACTTGTTAAAGAATGGAGTATGACGTCCACCTTCATCCTTGCTCAATACATACACTTCACCTTTGAAATCGGTGTGTGGAGTAATTGAACCTGGCTTACAAATTACCATACCACGACGGATATCTTTTTTCTCAATACCACGTAATAATAAACCTGCATTATCACCAGCCTGACCTTCGTCTAATAATTTCTTGAACATCTCAACACCAGTGCAAGTTGAAGGCAATGGAGTTTCCATTAAACCAACGATTTCTACTGCTTCACCCACTTTAATGATACCACGCTCAATACGACCAGTAGCAACAGTACCACGACCTGTGATTGAGAATACATCCTCTACAGACATCAAGAAAGGCATATCGATAGGACGAGTAGGCAATGGAATGTAAGAATCCACAGCAGCCATTAATTCGTCAATTTTCGCAACCCATTTTGGATCTTCAGCCATTGCACCAGTTGCAGAACCTTGAATGATTGGAGTGTTATCTCCATCAAATCCGTTCTTAGATAAGATTTCACGAATTTCCATTTCAACTAGTTCTAACAATTCAGGATCGTCAACCAAGTCTACTTTATTCATGAAAACAACCATGCTTGGAACACCTACCTGGCGAGCCAAAAGGATATGTTCTCTAGTTTGAGGCATAGGACCATCAGTAGCAGCAACTACCAAGATAGCGCCATCCATTTGTGCAGCACCAGTAATCATATTTTTCACATAGTCAGCGTGACCAGGACAGTCAACGTGCGCATAGTGACGATTATCAGTTTGATACTCAACGTGAGCAGTATTAATGGTAATACCACGCTCTCTTTCTTCAGGAGCACCATCAATTTCATCATATTTTTTAGCTACGTTACCCATACCTCTTTTTGCAAGGATCATGGTAATAGCAGCAGTTAAAGTAGTTTTACCATGGTCAACGTGACCAATGGTACCTACGTTTACGTGAGGTTTTTCCCTCTTAAAGGTCTCTTTTGCCATTTTTATCGGTTTTTAGTTGTGTTTAAAAAATTATCGGTCTTTTCAGACCAGTTATCAGTTTTATACTTTTGTTTCTTTTCAGAAACTTTTTTCGATTTTGTAACTTAAATACGATCGATACTTTGATTGTATTCAAGTTGTTCTTTGAGCCGTTAGTGAGAATCGAACTCACGACCTCTTCCCTACCAAGGAAGTGCTCTACCACTGAGCTACAACGGCAGGGCCAAATTGAGCGGAAGACGAGGGTCGAACTCGCGACCTATAGCTTGGAAGGCTATCGCTCTACCAATTGAGCTACTTCCGCTTTTTTTACCATTTAAAAGAACTATCCACTTTTCAGTAGATCGGTGGGCAGAGTAGGGTTCGAACCTACGTACACGTGAGTGAACAGATTTACAGTCTGTCGCCTTTAACCACTCGGCCATCTGCCCATAACGTTTTACTGTTATAGAGTTATTAGGTTATTAAGTTATTAGGTTTCTAAGTGATTAGGTTTCTAAAATTTAACTTCCTTAATTCCTGAGCCGAAGATGGGACTCGAACCCGCGACCTGCTGATTACAAATCAGCTGCTCTACCAACTGAGCTACTTCGGCAAAAAAAAGACCTTCCCCTTTTTTTGGGATGGCAAAGGTAATGGAAAACTTTATTTGGCAAAATTTTGAAATGGTTTTTTTCCACCGTTTAGCAAACATTTGGTGATATCTGCCCAAAATATTGATTTTATTGGGCTTTGGAGAGGGCAAAAAACAAAAAAGCCCCGAATTGTCGGGGCTAAATTTTAGGCTGCTAATTTTTCTTTTCTTCTTTTTACTTGATTAATGGTTGATTCTAGTGCGTGATCAAAAGATTCTTCAAATGATTTTGAAGACGCTTTTGCAAAAAACTCATGTTTTGGAACATGAACTCTAATTTCAGCAATTTTGTCTTTAATGTTGTGCACCACATTATCCAGCTTTAAAAACACATCCACTTTTAAGATCGAATCGTGGAATGTGGGAAGTTTCTGTAGTTTCTTAGTTACATACTCAACTAATTTTTCATCCGCATCAAAGTGAACTGTTTGAATGTTAACGTTCATAAATGGTAGCTTTAATCTGTGAAACAATATAATTTTAAAAGAACTTTCCAACGCAAAACAAGCGTTAAACCTCGGATTATGTTGGACTGTTAAGTTAAACAACTTTTTATAATTCAAAAAATATTTCGCCTAATTTTTTGAAAAATTTATGCCTTGGGGTGGGCTTTTTTAAACACATCTTTTAATTTTTCGATGGTATTATGGGTATACACTTGTGTAGCAGCTAAACTACTATGTCCGAGCAGCTCTTTTACGGCATTTAAGTCGGCCCCATTATTCATCAGATGGGTGGCAAAACTATGGCGCAGAATATGCGGGCTTTTCTTTTTAATGGTAGTTACTTCAGAAAGCCTGGCCTTAATAAAACTGTAAACCGATTTAGGCTGGAGGGGCTTACCCGATTCAGCAACAAACAGATGGTCTGTCTGCTGCGCATTTGCTGGCTTTTCCTCTATATATTTTTGGAGTTGGTCAATTAAGTCTTTATTGATTGGAATGATGCGTTCTTTGTTTCCTTTACCCAGCACTTTTACCTGTTGATGAGCAGCATCCAATTGCATTTCTTTGAGTTGTATCAGTTCACTCAATCGCATACCAGTACTGTAAAAAAGTAAAATCACCAGCCTTTCGGTTCTTCCTTTCCAATCGTCTGAAAAGGGCATGTGTTGAAACAAATGATCCATATCAATTTGTTCAACAAACTGAGGTAACCGCTTACTGATTTTAGGTGCAATAATGGTTCCCATAGGGCTTTTAATCAAAGTCCCTGTTTTTAATTGATATTTATAAAATGATTTGAGAGAAGATATTTTACGATTGATCGATTTAGAACTGATCTCATCTTCTTTTAATTCTGCCAGCCAACTTCTTACCATTGTTGGGCTGATTAGCTCCAAATCAGGTGAATCAAATTGACTGACTAAATATTGAAAAAATTGTTCTAAATCGTTTTGATAAGAAATCAATGTATGCTTAGAATACCGCTTCTCAAATTTTAGATACTCGAGAAATTGATCGATTGAAGGGTATTGAGGTATGGGCATAAAAAAAGTAGTCTATGGTAAAACGTACCAAGACTACTCAATCGTATGAAGACGGGAATATTTGTTTTGAGTAATATTACAAAACAGTTAAACCCAACTATTTATCCTTCTAACTTTCCGCTCGCTAATTGCTGCTTGTAGATTGCTTTTAACACTTGACCACGACGTACAATAGACGGTTTGATAAATGCTTGACGCTCTCTTAATTGCAACAAAGTCTTACTTTTCTCGAATTTCTTCTTGTACTTTTTAAGTGCTTTGTCGATGTTTTCGCAGTCTTTTGAATCGATAACTAACATAATTGATATACCTCCTCAGGCGTTTTT
>REAV01000034.1 GCA_004294465.1 Sphingobacteriia bacterium
AACAAAGAAAATCCTGATTTCTCAACCCAGGCCGGAAAGTGATAAATCACCTTATTTTGATTTAGAAAGAAAACACAATGTAGAGTTGGTTTTTCATCCTTTTATTGTTTTAGAAGGCATTCCAGCACGCGAATTCAGGAAGCAAAAAATCGATATCGGTTATTATTCTGGAATCATTTTCACCAGTAGAAATGCGATCGATCATTTTTTCAGAATGAGTGAAGAATTAAAAATCAGCATTGGGCAGGATACAAAGTATTTCTGTATTACCGAAGCGGTTGCACTCTACCTGCAAAAATTCATCTTATATAGAAAGAGAAAGGTTTTTTATGGTGCTGATGGTACCAATAAAAGCCTATTTGATGTAATTAACAAGCATAAAGAAGCGGAGAAATTCTTGTATGTATGTAGTGAAAATCAGCAGGACAATGAAATTGTGAGCTGGTTAAAAAATAATAAATGCGAGTTTCAGTTAGGATATATGTACCGCACTATCAGCAACGACATTAAAATGGTAATGGAAAAACAAGATTATCATGTTATTTGTTTTTTCACGCCAAGTGGAGTCAGAAGTTTGTTAGACAATATGCCACAGTTTAAACAAAACGGAACTGTTTTAGGGGCTTTTGGAAATAATACTTCAAAAGCGGTAGAAGACGCAGGGTTTAATTTGGAAATTAAAGTGCCTTCTCCACAAAAGCCAAGCATGGTATCTGCATTAGACCAGTTTTTAAGTGCATCAAAAACAACCAAGAAATAAACCATTTATTAAATAATTGAACAAACCCCTCCTATGAGGGGTTTTGTTTTTATATTTATCATCATGACAAAATCATTTGAAAATAAACTGATTCATGAAACCAGTCCTTATTTATTGCAACATGCACATAATCCAGTAGACTGGTACCCTTGGGGAGAAGAGGCTTTGCAAAGAGCAAAAGCAGAAGACAAACCCATTTTAGTAAGTATTGGATATGCTGCCTGCCATTGGTGTCATGTGATGGAGAGAGAGAGTTTTGAAAATGAAGCAACCGCTTCATTTATGAATGAGCATTTCATCAATATCAAAATTGATCGCGAAGAAAGGCCCGATTTGGATCATATATATATGGATGCGGTTCAGGCGATGAGCGGGAGTGGTGGTTGGCCCCTAAATGTATTTTTAACTCCTGATCAACTTCCATTTTATGGGGGCACTTATTTTCCTCCAACGGCCATGCATAATCGACCGAGCTGGTTGGATGTATTAGGAGGTGTAAGTAAAGGATACCAAGAAAAAAAATCAGCCATTTTTACTCAAGCTGAAACGCTAAAGAATCATTTAGTAAAAAGCAATTCTTTTGGAATGGTTCAACCAGATGAAACGGAGCAAGCATTATTTTTTTCTGAAGAATCATTGAACACCATTGCGGAAAAGCTATTGGAGCAGGCAGATACAGTTGATGGAGGTTTTGGGAATGCACCTAAATTTCCTCAAAGCAATTCTATTGTTTATTTGTTAAGACATTATCATTTTACCAAAGATCAGGCTTCCTTAGATCAAGCATTATTGAGCATCGATAAAATGATTCAGGGAGGTATTTATGATCAGGTGGGTGGTGGATTTGCCAGATACAGTACTGATGCACAGTGGCTGGTACCTCATTTCGAAAAAATGTTGTACGATAATGCGCTATTGATAATAGTTTTATCTGAAGCCTATCAACTCACTCAAAACAAACAATACCAATTAGTAATAGAACAAACACTTCAGTTCATACATAGAGAATTAACCGACAGTTCGAATGGATTTTACAGTGCGTTAGATGCCGATAGTGAAGGCGTTGAAGGTAAATTCTATACTTGGAACTATGATGAAATAATTGCTGTTTTAGGAGAAGATGCTGACTTTTTCTGTACATTCTTTCAAGTAGAAAAAAACGGGAACTGGCATGAAGGCAGGCATGAAAACCCGCCCACAAATATTCTTTGGATCGACCGTTACCCCTCTGACCAAGAACTTGCATTGATTGCTATTTGTAAGGATAAATTATTGGCAAAAAGAGCTTCTAGAATCAGGCCTTTACTGGATGATAAGATATTGTTGGGCTGGAATGCTTTAATGATCACAGCCTATTGCAAAGCAGCAGCTCTAGGAAATCCCGAATACCTGGAAATTGCCAAACAAACCATGCAGTTTCTGGAAGAAAAATTCAATATCAATAGCCCATTGGGCTGGAACCATACCTATAAAAACGGAGTAGCAAAAATTCCTGCATTTCTGGATGATTATGCTTATTTGATTCAAGCCTATATTCATTTACAGGAACTTACCGGCAATTCAGAGTATCTTCTAAAGGCAAAAAGTTTAACCGAATGGGTGATGGACCATTTTTCGGAAGAGTCGACTGGATTCTTTTATTACACACCTGATTTTCAAAAAGATATAATTGTACGTAAAAAAGAAGTTTTTGATGGAGCAACCCCAAGCGGAAATGCCATCATGGCAATTAATTTGTATTATTTATCCGTGGTTTTTGATGAATCTGGTTGGCAAAAAAGATCAACTCATTTAACTGCCTCTTTATCCAACGCCATTTTAAAACATCCTACCTCATTTGCTTGTTGGGCAAGTTTACTGCAAACCATGGTGAAGGGAAATAAGGAAATAGTGGTGACCGGGCAACAAGCACTCCATTATCTGAATCCTATCAATAGGGCATATATACCCAATAAAATAATTCAGGCATCGGAAACTAATTTGGCCGTTTTTCCGTTATTAACCGGAAAAGAGTTCGAAAAAGAGGCAGTTTTGTTTTATTTGTGTGAAAATTATACCTGTGGGCCGGCATTTAGAACTGTAGAAACGCTTTTAGCAAATATGTAACAACTTTATTTGTAATTTGCCTCTGACAGTGAATTTTTTGGGTTTCGTATTCAACAAAATAATAATTCAATCGTATTTGACGTTACATTTACTTGCTACTGTTAAATAATAAAATTTAGTCGATTTTTAAGACTTAACAGTCGTTGGAAAACTTATATTTGCCACTGTCAAAACCAGTTTCAGAAAATGAAAATCCAAATTTCCATAATTGCCACTGCAATGGTTGCACTAAGTTTAGTGTCTTGCTTTAAAGGCAAGAAAACCAAGGGAACTCCTGACGATGGGCAATTGCATGGCGTTGCCCCAACTGCTAAGCAAAGCATGAGTAATCCTAGAAGCATGGTTTATGTGCAACCCGGTACTTTCCACATGGGTCCTAGTGATGAAGATATCAGCTATAATTACACCACCAGAAATCGTCAGGTTTCGATGCCAGGATTTTGGATGGATGCTACAGAAATCACCAATAACGAATATCGTCAGTTCATCAATTGGACACGTGACTCTCTCGCTTTTAAAATCTTATTTGGTCAAGGTATAAATAAAGCTGACGACACCATGGCGGTGGATTGGAAAAAAGTGGCCACTATTAAGTGGGATAAGAACACCGTTGAAAAATTAAACGAATTAAATTTAGCTCCAGACAATCGTTTGTATGGTAAGCCGGAAATAGATCCAGAAAAATTGTTGTACCGTGTAGAATATTTCGACTTGAATGAAGCTGCAAAAAGAGAAAATGCAGGAGCTCCCCGCAAGAATTTTATAGTTAAGAAAGATCAAAAGATCTACCCTGATACCTTGGTTTGGATGAGAGACTTCTCTTATTCTTACAACGAACCAATGACCAAAAGATATTTTAACCATCCTGCATTTGGTAACTATCCGGTAGTAGGAGTGAACTGGAAACAGGCAATGGCTTTCTGCCATTGGAGATCACATCTTCAAAATACCTTTTTAGAGAAGAAAAAATTAGCCATCGAGGGAGATTATCGTTTGCCGAGTGAGGCAGAATGGGAATATGCAGCGCGAGGAGGTAGAACCAATTCGATGTATCCATGGGGAAGCTATTATCCGAGAAATAAGAAAGGTTGTTTATTGGCCAATTTCAAACCAGGCAGAGGTAACTATGCCGAAGATGGAGGCTTTTATACAGTAAGGGCTGACGCATATTGGCCAAATGATTATGGCTTATTTAATATGTCTGGAAATGTGGCTGAATGGACTGGTTCCTATTTTTATGAAGGCGCTTATAATTTCATGAGCGACATGAGCCCCGATATTCGTTATGATGCCAAAGATTCTGATCGCCCACGTGAAAAAAGAAAAGTAGTACGTGGCGGTAGCTGGAAAGACATTGCATACATGATTCAAGTGAGCACAAGGTCTTATGAATATCAGGATACAGCTAAATCTTATATTGGATTTCGTTGTGTAATTGATTTAGCCCCTAAAATGAAAAAATAATTTAAACCGATAATTTTAAAATTTCCTTAATCTAAAAAAAATAAAAAATGGCTGCTGCAATTCCTCCTAAAGTTACAAAATGGTTTGATGTTGGTGTATCCATCGCTGCAGCGGTGGTAATCTTTGGTGCATTACAGAAAATTTTACACACAGAGATAGCTGATTTAATGTTAAAAATTGGTTTGGGAACAGAAGCTGTCATCTTTATAGGATACGGTGTTTTGTATCTAATATATCCTGCAATTGATGATCATGAAGTTCATCTTCCTGGTAAACAAGCAGCAGGAAATCCGGCTTTGAATAATTTAGACAAAATGATGCAAGAAGCAGATATTACACCTACCAATTTGGCCAAATTAAGTGCTGGATTTCAAAAGTTAGGTGTAACAGTAGATAAGATGGGAGAAATTGGAGATGTGGTAAAATCTACTGGAGATTTTTCGGCAAAATCAAAAGAAGCAAGTGTTGCAATGGGTGCTGTTTCAACTGCAGTAAATGGTGTTGTTCAGTCTATGGCGGGCTTTAATTCTGCAGGTGAAATTGGTAAACAATTTCACTTACAAGTTCAAGGGTTAACCAAGAATTTATCTTCTTTAAATACCATTTACGAATTGGAATTGCAGGAAAGCAATAACCATTTAAAAGCATTGAATCAGTTCTACGGAAAATTGAATCAAGCTTCTGTGGCTATGACAGCAAGTGCAGATGATGCAATAAAAGCGAAAGAGCAAATTGCAGCATTGGCTACTAATTTGACTAAGCTCAACCAAGTTTATGGCAGCATGTTAACTGCTATGCAAGGAAGATAATAGTCATTTCAACAATGAACAACCAAACTAATTTGTAAATTTTTTTGATAAACGTAAGATAGTATGTCACTACCCAAGGAACCGCGGCAGAAGATGATCAACATGATGTATTTAGTGTTAACTGCACTATTGGCATTGAATGTGTCTTCTGAAATCTTAAATGCTTTTAAAACGGTTGATAAAAGTTTAACGACTGCCAGTGGAATAGTTGAACAAAAGAATGAGGGAATTTTTAAATCTTTTGCAAAAAAAATGGCAGATCCAACCACAAAAGATAAAGCGGAGTTGTGGTTTCCTAAAGCCCAGAAAGCAAAAACGTTGGCTGATGAAGTATATAACTATTTAGAAACATTAAAGCTGGAATTAAAGAAAGAGTCAGGATTAAGTAAAGATGAAAATGGAAAAGAAGTATACAAAGAAGATGATCTAGATGCAGCAACACGTATGTTTTTATCTAATCCTCCTGAAGGAAAAGGAAAAGGAAAAGAGCTGTATGCAAGATTGAAATCATTCAAAGAGCAATTGATGGCCATTGACCCGGAAATTGCAAAAGAAGTTGGAGCTACCCTTCCTTTGGATATCCCAGATGCAAAAGATGAAAAAGCGGTGAAAGATTGGGCTTATTCATTTTTCCATATGACACCTACTGTTGCAGGTATTACCATCTTAAGTAAATTTCAGAATGATATTAAAAACAGTGAAGCACAAGTAGTGGAGTATTGTCATAAAGAAATTGGTGAAGTTGAATTAGTATACGACCAGTTTCAGGCTATTGCCAATGCCAATGCAAGCTATGTTATGCCTGGCGAAGAAATCATTATCAATGCAGGTGTGGGAGCATTCAACAGTGCGTCTAAACCAACTGTATCGGTAGATGGTGCTGGTGCAACACCAACGCCTGATGGTTCTTTTGAATATAAATTCAAGCCTACCAGCAGTGGTATGAAAAGAGTAAATATTTCTTTTGTTAAGCCTGATGGAACAACTGCTACAGTAACTAAAGAAATTAAATATACAGTTGGGGTACCTTCTGGCTTAGTTG
>REAV01000035.1 GCA_004294465.1 Sphingobacteriia bacterium
GTATTGCTTTATGTGGCCATGAAAGACCGTCAGTTAGCAGTATATGGCGATGAAGGAATACACCAGAAAGTGGGAGATGCATTTTGGAATGCCGAAATAAAAGCGATGTTGTCTGAATTTAATCAACAACATTATGCCGAAGGGTTAATTAAAATCATCAATGATATCGGCGAAGCATTGGTAACGCATTTTCCTTATGATCATAAGGGAGATAAAAATGAATTACCAGACGATATAGTTTTTGGAAAATAAATCACAGCCCTTTCAAATACTGAAGGGGCTGTGTTAATATAATTGCATGAAGAAGATTTTATTTTTATTGCTTTTTTCTGTCGTTGGTGTTTTTGGCATTGCACAGAATGTTTTGCCCAAGCCCAATCCACCGCGTTTGGTGAATGATGCAGCAGGTGTTTTGTCTGCAGATCAAGTGGCTATATTGGAGCAAAAACTAGTTGCATTAGATGATAGTACTTCTAATCAGATTGCAGTTGTATTAATTAAAACATTAGACGGAGCTGCCATTGAAGACTATGCTCAGAAATTATTTAGAGAATGGGGGATAGGCAATAAAAAAACCAATAACGGTGTGCTGATCATCGCAGCAATTGATGATCGTAAAATGTGGATCACTGTTGGTTATGGTTTAGAAGGTGCAATACCTGATATAACAGCTTCTTCTATTTATAGAAATGAAATGGTTCCTGCATTTAAGGAACAAAACTATTATCGAGGAATCGACAATGCCATAAATGCTTTATCAAAAGCGGCAGTGGGTGAATACAAAGTTAAACGAGAGAAAAAACCAAGTGGCGGTAAAGGAAGTTCGATAATTACTTTTCTAGTTATCTTGTTTGTGGTATTAATGATTGTTGGACGTGGTGGTGGAGGACGTGGAGGTGGAATGATGAGTAGAAGAGGTGCCGGTAATATTGCAGAAGCTATTTTATGGTCTTCCTTATTAGGTGGTGGAAACCGCGGTGGAGGCGGATTTGGAGGCGGAGGTGGTTTTGGAGGAGGCGGAGGCTTCGGTGGATTTGGAGGGGGAAGTAGTGGCGGTGGAGGAGCCGGAGGTGGTTGGTAGTTGATCAATTAATCCAATGCAATGGGAAAATATTTTTCTTTGTTGGTTACTTGTGTAATTGCAATTTCAATGAATGCACAGACCTACGAAAAGTTAAGAAATCAACGCTTTGAAGTAGTAGAACTACAAAAAAACAATACTACGATTTATGCTCAAGGTGATCCCATCATTTTTTATGCTGAGCGAAATACCCGAACAGATTTTCATACAACAGTTATATCATCAAAAGGATATTCTTTCAATTCTAAAGTTACCCATATTGATGGTAAGTTGATTGCTTTTGGTAATGAGCAAAGGTTTAATTCTGATAGCATTTCATCAAAATCGATTAGTGACAGTGCCTTCATTTTAAATTTATTGAATAAAGAATTGATCATTTCAATAGAGAACAATCAATTGCTTAGTCAACAAGATTCAGCTGCTTCAATGTTATTGATGTTAAAAGATGATCCATCAAAATTTTTTCTCCCATACAATGTTAATGAATTAAAGTTGGGCCAATCATGGTCCGATTCCATAATTGGATCAAATAGCAAGACAATCAATCAATACATAGTTACAAAAACAACTCCTGATTTTGTAGAATTAAGGGTTTATAAAGAGATCCAGCAACAGACCAGACTTGAACAAGATGGAAAAACAGTAGTTCAAGATCTAAAAGGATTCTCAACATCAGTCCGATGGTATAATGCTGCAACGCAGTTGTTAAAAAATGAAACAAGTACAGCTAATTTTAGTGGAACGAATAGGATGGGAGATCAAAGTTTACCTATTACCATTACTATACAAACCAGTGTTCAATTAAGTGAAAAAAAATAGGAGCCGACTATTTGTCAACTCCTATTGATTTTAACATTTGGTAATTGTTTATTTTGGCAACTTACTCTTTACATAATCTGCGAAATTTTGTTGAGATGCCGCTTCTTTTGCAGCAGCTAATGTTTTTAAATTACCATTAATGAATGGATCAGTTTGTGGTCTGGCAGAAGAAGGTATCTCATCTCTGAATGCAACAATTGCATCCACGCCTTTTTTAAATTTATCAAAGTCGGTCACTTTTGCTAAGAATGATGTTATAGACCCAACAGAAGTGAATTTACCTTGAGACAAAGGCATGCTATTGAAATTATTCATGATAAAGTCATAAGCCGATTCATCACCATTTAAAATAATCGTATTGGTGATTG
Organism: Sphingobacteriia bacterium; assembly: GCA_004294465.1. Lineage (GTDB taxonomy): Bacteria > Bacteroidota > Bacteroidia > Chitinophagales > Chitinophagaceae > Sediminibacterium. The sequence goes on from REAV01000035.1 coordinate 2,269, forward strand.
CATCTTTCAATGCTCCTTTTGTTTTTTCTTTTGACAGTTTATTGGCAATGGCATATGCTTCTTTTGGTTCAATTAAGCCCAGTGCTTCTAAACCAGCACCAGCAACACTATAAGAAGAGTCATTTATGGTTTTTACAAATAGGTCTTTATTGGCCATATTTTTTTGAGCGCCTAATATTTTAATGGCTTCTGCTTTTGCCAATTTAGAAGGATCATTTTTTGCCATTGAACTGATCTTGGCCAATACTGATTCATCTAATTTTACAGTGCCAAAACTTCCCAATGCTTTTACACGAATTCTAAAATAAGGGTCGTTTAATGCATCTGTAATTAATTTAAAAGCAACAGGGTCGCTCGTATTTTTTGAAGCAAAGTCCAATGCTTCTCTTCTGTCTAAATACAATCCAGCATATTTAAATTGATGCGCATATTCTGATAGTGTTTTTGCATCCTTTTTTTCTGCCACCATTATTTTTTCAGCATCTACATTGATTAAATCTGGTTTACTGGCAGCAGGAAAATAAAAAGTATCAGCTTTATTATTGGCCCAAACCATATGCCTTTTTTTAACAGCTCCTTCATAAACATCTACTGCTAAAGGGAGTTTAAATAATTTATCTCCTTGTGTTTGTTTCAAATAAAGGGCAGCCATTTTAGTATCTGCATTGTATCCATAACTAAGATCTAGTTTAGGATGGCCGCTTCCAAAATACCATTGATTAAAATACCAGTTTAAATCTTTTCCAGATACTGCTTCAAAAGCCAAACGAAGCTTATGTGCACTTCCATTACCAAATTTATTATCTGTTAAATATTTATTCAATGATTTAAAGAATGCATCATCACCTAAATACTTTCTCAGCATATGTAATATTCTTCCACCTTTAGCATAACTCACTCCATCAAACATATCTTCTTTGTCTGCATAATAAAAGCGTACCAGATCTTTAGTAGCATTACTCGGTGAACCTAAATATGTGCGTAATCCACTATAGGTTTCCCATGCTGCAGCATCAGCACCATACTTATACTCTTCCCATAGAAATTGACTATAGTCTGCAAAACTTTCATTTACGGTAAGATTACTCCAGCTTTCTGCTGTTACATAATCACCAAACCATTGATGAAATAATTCATGTGCGATAGTGCCTTCCCAGCTATTGCCTTCGGTTAATTCACGGGCATCTTGTTGAGCACTTTCCTGGTGCAAAGTTGCCGTTGTGTTTTCCATTGCTCCACTCACATAATCCCTCCCAACAATTTGACTGTATTTAGCCCAGGGATATTCAACTCCTAATTTATCGGAGAAAAATTTCATCATTTCTGGTGTATTACCAAAAATTTTACGAGCTACTTTTTCATATTCTTTTTCTACATAGTAACTCACTTCTTTGCCTTTGTAACTATCTTTTACTATTGCATAATCTCCTACACCAATAAAAAATAAGTAAGGGGCATGTGGTTGATTCATCACCCAATTATCCGTTCTTGTGCCATCCGCATTTTTGGTCTGCTTCATTAACAAGCCATTAGACAAGGAAACATATTTTGCAGGAACAGTTAAGTTGAATTCCTGAGTTGTTTTCTGGTTGGTTTTATCGATAGTAGGCACCCATACAGAAGTAGCTTCAGTTTCACCTTGGGTCCAGATCTGAGTGGGCTTATCTTTTTCTTCTCCTTTTGGATTGATGAAATACAAGCCTTTGGCATCAGAAATAGCTGCACTTCCTTGCGCTTCTAATTCATTCGGCTTTGCAGTATAATCGATGTAAATGGTGTAGGATTCTTTACTGGTATAGGTTTTGTCGAGATGGATATTTAATGCCATTCCATTGTATTGGTACTTAAGTGGACTGTTCTTACCTGCTTTTACTATAGCCACCTGTTTGATGTCCATTCCTTTTGCGTCGAGCAATAATGAATCTGTAGGGTAGAAATGAGGTTTCAAACTGATCCAAACATTGCCATTGAGTTGAGATTTACTATAGTCGAATTTGGCATTCAATTTAGTATGAATCAGGTCATTGATTTTTGTAGCTACAGCTCGATAATTTTTTTTCCAATCATCCTTAGATGGTTGAGCAGATACAAATCCTGCAATTAAAATGCAAGAAAGGACTAAGCTTTTCTTCATGTGAAATGGGTTAATTTATAAGTTTATAGAGATTAAATGATAGTGAAAGAACTAAAATAGATAAATTTGTACAAAGCAATATTACATGTTTAAACAAAAAATGATTTACCGTTTAACATTAACTTTTATTTTGTTTTTAGGATTTATAACCCTTCAAGCCCAGTCTAATTTCCTTTATATACAATCGGAGAACAATCAACCTTTTGGGGTAGAATTGAAAGGGAGTAATTATCCATCCAATGCTAAAGGATATTTAATGATACCTCAATTACAAAATGGAGATTACTCTATTAATGTGAGTTTTGGAGCTTCGCAGGAATCTGTCTATACCTATAGTTTTACTATTTCTGATCGTCCAAAAGGCTACTCATTGAAGTTAACTCCAGAAGGAGAGTGGATACTTTTAGACATGGTTACATTAGAAATAACAAGAGGTCTAAGTTCCGATTTTGGTCAACAAAAAGCGGGAGCGGTTTCCAGCAAACCTGCCAACAAGCAAATTCAAAAGATTTCAGAAAGAACCACTGCAAAAGGGATAGAGCAAATTTATTCTGTGAAGAATGGATTGAAAACAGATAAGGTAGACGTTCTGTTACCATTGTCCATAGAAACGCCTTCCACTTCCATCAGACAAAAGACCACTAAACAATAATCAATGCCAAGGTATTTTTTGGAATTGAGTTATAAGGGTACTGCCTACCATGGATTTCAGGTACAAGAAAATGCCCCTACCATTCAAGCTGCGGTAGAACATGCATTGAAAATTTTATTGAAATCTCCAATTGAGTTAACTGGGTCATCAAGAACGGATGCAGGTGTGCATGCTTTACAGAACTTTTTTCATTTTGATACTGAATTGAGTATAGAACAAAAGCATGTATATAATCTAAATGCCATTCTGCCTAATGATATTGCAGTTCAATCTATACAATTAGTTGAACCTAGTGCACATTGTAGGTTTGATGCGATAGCCAGAGAGTATCATTACTACATATACAGCCAGAAAGATCCTTTTATGCAAGAAAAGGGCTGGCACTATCCATATTCCTTAGATATTGATTTATTGAATCAAGCGGCAGCGGTATTAATGAAATATACCGATTATACCAGTTTTGCCAAACGCAATACCCAGGTTTATACCCATGAATGCAGCATTCAAACCGCATATTGGGAAAGGATTGCGCCTAATCAGCTCAAATTCACTGTTAAAGCCAATCGTTTTTTAAGAGGAATGGTCCGAGGATTAGTGGGAACAATGCTAAAAGTAGGCAGATCAACCATGTCTGTACAAGACTTTGAATTAATACTTCAGGCAAAAGATGCCTCAAAAGCCGATTTTAGTACCCCACCTCAAGGGTTATTTCTGGCAAAAGTGATCTTTCCATAATTTTTTTTTGGCCTGAAACCCTTGCTGTGTATACACTATTAAAGTTGGCGGTAAAATATATTTCAAAAACATTTGGTAAGATGGATTCGCTGCTTATCTTTGCAACCCGCTTTACAAAAAAGGGGATGTTCTTTGAAGGTTGATTTGAAATGAATGGCAAAAAATAATCACTGATTTTTGTAAAAAAATTTGGTGGTTAAAATAAGACTCGTATCTTCGCCGCCCGTTCGATAAAAACGGAAGTTCATTCAAACGAAATGCCTCGATTCTTTACACAGGCAAACCTTCTACAAGTAGTTGAATAACAGTTCTTTAAATCGCTTTTTACCAACAAAATAAATTGAAATTTTATTTCAAAATATTTGGTT
>REAV01000036.1 GCA_004294465.1 Sphingobacteriia bacterium
GCACTAGCAGGGTTAGTTCCGTGTGCACTAATAGGAATCAACACAATATTTCTATGAAGCTCATTTCTATGCTGGTGATAGGCTCTGATGGTTAGTAATCCTGCATACTCGCCTTGTGCTCCACTATTCGGTTGTAAACTACAAGCAGTAAATCCTGTAACCGCACATAAAAATTGGTTGAGTTCTTTAAGAATTTGTTGATAACCTTCTGTTTGATTCATTGGAACAAGAGGATGTAGCCCTCCAAATTCTGGCCAGCTAACTGGAATCATTTCTGTAGCTGCATTCAATTTCATGGTACAGCTTCCTAAACTAATCATACTAGTATTCAAAGAAAGATCTTTGTTCTCTAGTTGCTTGATATAACGCATCATCTGGCTTTCGCTATGATGAGTATTAAATACCGGATGAGCTAAATAGGCACTTGTTCTTGATAATTCAGCAATAATTGCACTAGAATTTGAAAGTATTGAATCAGTCGTAATTTTTTTGCCTGTACTTTTTTCAATAACTGTTTCAAATATTTTTAAAATTGTATTGGCATCTTCAATGGTTGTAGTCTCATCAATACTTATTCCAATTGTTCCATCTTCGAAATACCTGAAATTGGTATGGTTCTGTTCGGCAACAGTCTTTGTTTTTGCCGCATCAACTCCACTAATATGTAAAGTGTCGAAGAAACTTTTATTGTTTTGACTTAACCCAAGATGCGTTAGTGATTGAGCAACAGCATTGGCAATTAAATGAACTCTTTGCGCAATATTCTTCAATCCTTCTGCACCATGGTACACTGCATACATGGCAGCCATGTTGGCTAATAAAGCTTGTGCTGTGCAAATATTTGAAGTGGCTTTTTCCCTTTTAATGTGTTGCTCTCTTGTTTGTAAAGCCATTCTCAATGCACGGTTGCCTTGTGCATCAATACTTACTCCAATTAATCTTCCTGGCATTCCTCTTTTAAAATCATCATTGGTTGCAAAGAATGCAGCGTGAGGTCCGCCATAACCCATTGGTACTCCAAATCTCTGTGCTGAACCAATGGCAACATCTGCTCCTAATTCTCCTGGAGGTGTTAAAAGGGTTAACGCTAATAAATCAGTAGCCATAATTACATAAGCCCCTGCCTCATGTACTTTATTAATAAATCCACGATAATCATTTACCGATCCATTATTGGCTGGGTATTGAAGTATAGCACCAAAATAGGTTGAATCTATTGAGGCTGTTAAGTAATCTCCAGTTACAATTTCAATTCCTATTGGAGCGGCTCTGGTAATTAATACCAACTTTGTTTGAGGAAAAATTTGCTCATCAACAAACAATTTCGGCTTGGTGATATTATCCGTTTTATTGGCTTGATGAAATAACATTGCCATCGCTTCGGCTGCTGCAGTAGCTTCATCTAATAAAGAAGCGTTGGCCATTGGTAAGCCAGTCAGGTCAGTTACCAAGGTTTGAAAGTTCAATAAGCTTTCTAATCGGCCTTGAGAAATTTCGGCCTGGTAAGGAGTATATTGAGTGTACCATCCTGGATTTTCAAAAATATTCCTCAGGATAACACTTGGCGTTATTGTACCATAATACCCTTGACCAATATAGTTTTTATATACTTTATTTTTGGATGCGACTATTTTTAATTGTTGTAAATAGTCAAATTCACTAATAGCAGCAGGAACATCCAAATTCGATTTGATTCGAATACTATCTGGTACGGTTTTACTGATTAATGATTCTACATTTTTCTCCTGAATGGTATCTAGCATACCATTTAAATCTTTTGCATTAGGGCCAATATGCCTGCGTTGAAACTGGGTAGATTGTTGCTCAAATAAGTTCATATGCTAATAGGTAAATTTAAGTGGCGCAAAGGTAAGATGATGTAACAGAATTTGATCGATTTTGTTGAAACTGGGGATAGCTTGTTAAGTCATTATTTGTTAAGATTCTCCAATTTCCTCAATTCGTTGCTTGTTTTTCGGCTCCCATCGTGGCTCCAGCCTGGTGGTCCGAATAAATATTTCCATCTGGCTTGCCAATTGATATCCTTTTGGGTGACGTCTTTCCAAATGGAGGCCCATTCGTGGAAAATCACTTTTAAGGGGTTCTGGCTCGTTAAATTGGAAGTTAAACCGTATTGAATTGGTTGGTAATCCTTAGACGACAATTCGGCCTGAAATGTGCCAAAAAGCTTGTCCCAAACAATTAAAAACATACCCATATTCTTGTCCAGATAAAGCGCATTGGAGCCATGATGAACACGATGGTGAGAAGGAGTTACAAAAATGTATTCCAACCAACCCATTTTATAGATGAGTTCTGTATGAACAAAAATCCCCCAAATTTGAGTGGCCGCATAAATAAATAAAATATCTAATGGCCTAAATCCGAGTAATGCTAAAGGAATAAAATAGATGAATCGATACAATGGTTGAAACACTGATGATCTAAATCCTACTGTAAAATTCATTAATTGGCTACTATGATGTGTTACATGAACAGCCCAAAACAGCCTGATCTGGTGATCAAAACGGTGTAGCCAGTAGTACAAAAAGTCTTCAGCGAGCAATAAAATCAACCAATAGGCAATGGCTGTTTCTATCTGAATGAATGCATGAGCATAAAAATATTGCAAAACAACCATGTAGATTAATCTGAAGAGTAGGTCAATTCCACCATTCATGATCATTAAATAGGTATTGGTAATGGTATCTTTTAGGGAGTAGTTTTTACGATGTTGTAAATGAGAGAGAATGATTTCCAGCCCAATAATGAATACATAAATAGGGGTTGAAATTAAAATAAGCCACTGTTCTCTGATTGAATCCATAATTTAGTAACTATGCTGCTTTGAATTTTATATAAAATCGATTGGTAAAATTAACTCAAGCAAGCTAATTCTAGTTTAAATTTGATAAAATACATACTGTGGAAGAAGATTTGTTAAACAATTGGGAGAAAAAAAGCAAAGAGCACCAAAAATTGTATAAAAATTGGTTGAGTAGGGCCGATAAAAATAAAGTGTTGAAAGTGCTTCCCGATCTGCATGAAGAAGCTTTTGAAAAAATTGATTGCTTGCAGTGCGCAAACTGTTGTAAAAATTATTCGCCTCGTTTTAAAACGCCTGATATCAAAAGAATTAGCAAGCATGTAAATATGAAGGAAAGTGTTTTCATCGACACATACCTTTCGCTAGATTCTGATGGTGATTATGTGGCAAAGTCATCTCCCTGCCCATTTTTAGGCGAAAATAATTTTTGTACCATTTATGATAAAAGACCTTCGGATTGCCATAGATTTCCTTACACCGATGAAGATGTATTGCTAAAGAGGCCAGTGATCACTTTAAAAAATTCCAGTTTTTGCCCAGCGGTTTATTTTGTTTTAGAGAAACTCATTAAACTTTAGCCGTAAGCTCATCGTAAGCTGCTGTTAAAACTCTTTCAGGGCTATTGGATCTTTTAATTACACCCGGAATGTCGGTTGTTTTAATGATTTGTTCTTTTGTTTTTCCTTCTTTAATGGAAGTACTTACGAATGCTATAATTTGTTGCAAATATTCTTCAAATAAAGTGATATCATTTTTTGTGCCCGTCACTTTTTCAGGATCAGCTGAATGTCCAAAAACAAAGAGTGTATCATTGTCAAAAGTAGATTTTGTTTTTTGCAATACTTCAATCCAATGTTGCATAGATGCGCCTGAAGTTCTATCTACCGCTGGGTTTAGCAGATTGAACATTAGGTCTCCCATATGCGCAATGTTTGCGTGTTGAAAATGAATAATTGCATCTCCATTGGTATGTGCATTGCCAAAATAGTGAGCTTTTATTTTTTCTTTTCCCAGTTTTTGTTTCCAGGTATCCTTAAATACAATATCCTGAAAAAGTTGTTTCTCTACTGTTTTAGATTGCTCAGCTACTCTCTTGTAATTTGCCAAACAATTTTCATGGCCTACAACATGTTCCGCCAAATCTTTAAAAGCGATATTGCCACCAGTATGATCTCCATGATGGTGTGTATTGATTAAATATTTAAAAGGCATATCCTTCATCTGTTTCAAAGCATCAATTAAATGCTTGGAAGTATCAGTAAACTGAGTATCTACTACAGCAAATCCTTCTTTTGATTGGTAAAAACCAATAGTACCTCCTCTTTCAGTAAATATGCCCACATCGCCTCTGAGCATTTTTATTTTGTAAGTAGGCTGCTGTAAAATAGCTGCTATCAGGTCTTTAGATGACATTGCAGTTGCAGCAATACTCAATACCGTGTTTTTAATAAATGTACTTCTTTGCATATGATTAGTATTCCATTTTTCTTAATGCTGGGGCTTTAACCCAGGTAATAGCTACCACTAATATAGTCATACATCCACCAAAAACAACAGAGGGAATCACACCCAATAATTTGGCAGCCATTCCACTTTCAAATTGCCCCAACTCATTGCTGCTATTAATAAACATAGAATTAACACTCATTACTCTACCACGCATATGATCAGGTGTTCTCATTTGCACAATGGTGCCTCTGGTAATCATACTTATTCCATCTAATATCCCACTAAGTACCAATACCGCAAATGATAGCCAGAATAATTTAGATAAAGCAAAAATGATGATACAAACACCAAAGCCAGCTACTGCTAATAATAATTTTTTTCCTTGCCCTTTTTGTATTGGGAAAAAAGTAAGCAATACAATGATCAATATTGCACCAATATCAGCTGCTGCATTCAACCAGCCAAAACCAATCGGTCCTACTTGCAAAATATCTTTTGCAAATACGGGGATCATGGCAACAGCGCCACCAAAAAATACAGCGAATAAATCGAGGGATAATGCACCCAAAAGTTCTTTGGTTTGATAAACATATACCAGGCCTTCTTTTACACTATCCAGTCCTGTTTTTTCGCCCTTCATATTTAGTGCAGGTTTGGGCTTTATTTGATACATATAAGTTAGCCCCAGTAAAATCATACAACAAATGATCACTAAGGAATTGGTATTTCCTATTAAGGCAATTAAAAATCCAACTGTTGCATGTCCTGTAACCGATGCAGAGAGCCAGATTCCTTGATTCCAAGTGGTTGCATTTTGTAAAATACTTTTTGGCACAATAGCTGCTACCATTGTTCCAAATGTTGGCCCAGTAAAAGCTCGAATAATCCCAGTGAAAAAAATGATGATGTAAATGCCAAACGCAATCCAATGTTTGCTGATTTGAGCAGATGTGTATTTACTGGAAAGCAATAGCAAAAGAACAGCGCAAGTAAAATAAAAGCCAACTCCTTTTAACAATAGTTTTCTCTTTTCACTTATATCAATTACATATCCTGCATACAAAGACAATGATACAGCGGGAATCACTTCTGCTAATCCAATCAATCCAATAGCAAATGGCTCGTTCGTTAATTCGTAAATCCACCATCCCACTAATGTGCCCAACATTCTAAGCCCCATGATAAATGAAAACCGACCAATCATTAAATGCCGAAATTCTGCTATTCTCATAGCAGCAAATGGATCTGATTTTTGTTGAATTATATTCATGGTAAGGTGAAATAATGTTGTCCATCTTCGTAGTCATTATTCAATGCATCGATGATTACTTTTAGATGAGATTCATTGTTCACAAAATCGGCATTGCTTGCATCTATAAAAAGCGTTTTTATTCTATGCTGCTTAATATAATTGGTATAGGTTTCTTGGATATTAAACAAATACTCATCCGAAATAGATTGTTCAAAAGTTCTATTTCTTTTTTTGATGTTTTGTTGCAACTTATTCACTGGCGCATGTAAATAAATGAGTATGTCCGGAAAAACGAGTTGTTGATGAATAATATCAAAGAGTTTTTGATAGAGTCTGAATTCCTCTTCTGGTAGATTCACTTTTGCAAAAAGAAGGCATTTGGTAAACAGATAATCAGATACAGTTACAGTCTGAAACAATTCTTTAGTGTGCACCATTTCTTTTAACTGCTTGTATCTTTCAGCCATAAAAAACAATTCCAGCGGGAAAGCAAATTGTTGGGGATTTTCATAGAATTTCGGAAGAAAAGGGTTTTCTGCAAATTCTTCTAAAATCAAACGGGCATTCAGTTTTTCAGCCAATAAATTAGCCAATGTAGTTTT
>REAV01000037.1 GCA_004294465.1 Sphingobacteriia bacterium
CCCCCTAAAAGAGAAAACATGGCCCAATGCTTTGCGCATAGAAATAGAAGCTCCATAACCAATCTTAGAGTTGACATCTCCAAGAATAAAAGAAGGCCCTACTCCAAAGCCCAATTCCCATTGATTCCTTGGTTTAGCTGGATAAGGATACTGGTTATTTAAAAATTCATTGAACTGTGGAAGGTCTTTATTGGCGATTTTAGAAGAATCCTTCCAATCCCAACCCCAGTCAGTTTGAGCAAAAATCGATACCTGTGCAAATATTGCCAATGCTACGGTTAATAAAATCTTTCTGGTATTCATATTCAAGTATTTGGGTTATTGACCACAAATATACATTAAACGCTGCCTTTTAAAGCTAATTTTGCCCATATCAGGCATATATTGCAGCATAATTATAACATGGATTTAGCAAAAAAAGTAATTGGAGCAGAATTAACCCTTTTTGAAGCACATTTCAAAGAGGCAGTAAAGAGCAGGGTAGCCTTGCTAGATAGGATCATGCAATACATTGTAAAACGCAAGGGTAAACAGTTAAGACCCATGTTTGTATTGTTGAGCGCAAAGCTGGGGGGAGAAATAACAGACAATACCTATCGGGCTGCGTCCTTAGTAGAGTTATTACATACAGCCACTTTGGTGCATGATGATGTGGTGGATGAATCAATGGAGCGAAGAGGTTTTTTTTCGATCAATGCGCTTTGGAAAAACAAAATAGCTGTATTGGTTGGAGACTATTTATTATCAAAGGGATTGTTATTGTCGTTGAATAATAAAGACCATGAAGTATTGCGCATTTTATCGGAAGCAGTAAAACAAATGAGTGAGGGAGAATTATTGCAAATAGAAAAATCGCGCAACCTCAATTTAAAAGAAGAAGTGTACTACGAAATCATCAATGGAAAAACAGCATCTTTGTTAGCTTCTGCATGTGCAGCTGGGGCAGTGAGTACTTTTAATAACGAAGCTGATGTAGAAAAAATGCGGGTCTTTGGTCAAAAAGTGGGAATGGCATTTCAAATTAAAGACGACTTATTCGATTATAGTAGTGCAGATGTTGGCAAACCAACTGGCAATGATATCAAAGAAAAAAAATTGACACTTCCGTTAATTTATATGCTGAATAATTGCCCAACAGATATTAGAAGAAAAGTGATCCATATTGTAAAAAATGAGAACACACAAAAAGACAAAGTTGCTTTTGTGATTGATGCTGTAGTTCAATACGGTGGCATTGCCTATGCAACTGAAAAAATGTTTGCTTTTAGAGATGAAGCATTGGCCTTATTGCATGAATTCCCTGTTTCAGAAGTAAGAGATGCCTTAGAAGAATTGGTTAGATATACTACGGATAGAGAATATTGATGCAAAAAAGATGGAACATATTATCTGCTCTTTCCAATAAAGTGGCGGCCTTGCAAGAGGCTTTACAAATCAATGCTACTATCTGTACTTTATTGGTGCAACGTGGTTTTGATGATTTTGAAAAAGCTAGACAATTTTTTAGACCTTCCTTAACAGACCTTCATAGTCCATGGTTGATGAAAGACATGGATAAAGCGGTGGATAGAATTTGCAAAGCTTTTGAAACAAAAGAACCCATATTGGTTTTTGGAGATTACGATGTGGATGGAACCAGTTCTGTTGCCAGTATGTACCAGTTTTTATCTGCAGTGCATTCATCGGTGGATTATTATATACCACATCGTTACAGAGAAGGGTATGGTGTTTCAAAGGCGGGCATTGATTTTGCCAAAAAGAACGGTTTTAGTTTAATCATATCATTGGATTGTGGAATTAAGTCGGCCGATTTAATAACGTATGCTCAATCGATTGGAGTAGATTTTATTGTTTGCGATCATCATTTACCCGATGAAATTTTACCACCTGCAATTGCCATTTTAAATCCAAAACAAAACGGCTGTGATTATCCATTTAAAGAATTATGTGGATGTGGAGTTGGATTTAAATTGATGACAGCACTCAGTGAAAAACTGGGATTGCCAGCTTCAAGTTATTTAGAATATATAGACTTAGCCGCTATTGCAATTGCCGCAGATATCGTTTCTGTTACTGGAGAAAATAGAACATTGGCATATTATGGAATAGAGAAAGTAAATAGCAATCCATCAGTTGGCATAAAAGCCTTGATGGATCTGGCAGGTGTGAAAAAGAAAATGAGTTTAACCAGTTTGGTATTTGTAATTGCACCAAGGGTAAATGCTGCAGGAAGAATGGATGAAGCGAAAAAAGCAGTACAACTATTCATTGAAAAAGACCAGCAAAAAGCCATTGAATTTGCCAATATGTTGCACAGCGATAATTCCGATCGACGTGAAGCCGACGCCACTATTACTGAAGAAGCATTGGCCTTATTGGAAGCTACGCCTAATAATCATTTAAAGCGTTCCACATTGGTTTATCAGGAACATTGGCATAAGGGAGTTGTAGGCATTGTAGCCAGTAGATTGATTGATACTTATTATAGGCCAACCATTGTATTAACCAGAAGCGGCGAATATGCAGCAGGAAGTGCCCGCAGTGTTGCAGGATTTAATTTGTATGAAGCAATACATGCATGCAGGGAACATCTATTGGGATATGGTGGACATTTTGCAGCAGCAGGTATGACGCTGGAAATTAATCAGATTGAAGCTTTCACTGCAGCGTTTGAAAGAGTAGTAAGCGCTCAAATTACTCCCGAACAATTGATTCCTGAATTGGTGATTGATACCGAGATTGAATTCAAAACCATTACTCCCAGTTTTTATAAAATACTTTGCCAGATGGAACCATTTGGCCCGGATAATATGCGTCCGGTTTTTGTAGCGCGTGGTGTAACCGATACAGGCTTTTCAAAAATTGTGAAAGACCATCATGTAAAATTTGTGGTAAAACAAAACGGCATTACATTCAATGGTATCGGTTTTAATTTAGCCAATAAATTTCCGATACTCTTATCGCAACAACCATTTGACATTGTATTTACCATTGATGAAAACGAATTTCAGGGCAATGTAAGTTTGCAATTGAAAGTGGTGGATTTGTTGCCTACACTTAAATAAAAAAGGCCGCCCTTTCGGGCAGCCCTCTCTTGTTTAATGATAAGTCTTTTTATTAGGCAGTAAGAGTTTCTTTCTGCATCATTTCAACAGTTCTGTTGATATAATTGGTCAACTCCGCTCCTTTTAATAAGCCTTGAGACAATAAAGCCAGGTCTGCTAAATTTCTAACCTGTTTGGTTTTTATTTCATCATTGGTTTCTTTGAGTAAGCTTTGATAGATCGGGTGGTTACCATTTACAGTAAGCGTAACTTCATCAGGCATTTGCGCATAGAAAGCAGTCATACCGCCACCGGCAGCACCCATGTCTTTCATACGACGCATGAATTCAGGGCGAGTAGCAACTACTGGCGCAGCATCTACACTTAATCCTTTTACTTCTGTGGTAACATGTAATTCAGGAATTTGCAAAGTGAAGAGTTCTTTTAATTTTTCGGTTTCTTCTTTACTCAATACCGTTTCGTTAGACTCTTGTTTGTCGATTAAATTATCAACGATATCTGCATCAACACGAACGAATGTTACATTCTCCCATTTCATTTCCATGGTATTGAGGAATGCAGCATCCCACATAACCTTTGGCTACAGCCCCCTGTATATAAGCATCCTGTTGAATAGGATTGGTAGTATACAATACAACTTGCTTGCCATCTTTATTTTTCTGTGTTGCCTCAGTAGCGGTTTTGTATTCTTCTAAAGTATGGAACTTACCAGCGGTATCTTCCATCACCAAGAACTTATTTCCTTTTTCTAAAAACTTATCGTCGGTCATCATACCGTATTTCACAAACAAGCCAAGACTCTCCCATTTCTGTTCAAATTCAGCCCGCTCGTTTTTAAAGATCTCTTCTAATTTATCTGCTACTTTTTTAGTGATATGAGAATTGATCTTTCTAACATTCGGATCGCCTTGCAAATAACTACGGCTTACATTCAAAGGAATATCTGGGCTATCGATCACCCCATGCAATAACATCAAGAATTCTGGAACAATGTCTTTTACTTCATCTGTTACAAAAACCTGATTGCTGTATAATTGAATCTTGTCTTTTTGTATTTCGTAGCTCTGTTTAATTTTAGGGAAATACAATACCCCTGTTAAATTAAATGGATAATCTACATTGAGGTGAATCCAGAACAAAGGTGTTTCGCCAAAAGGATATAATTCTCTATAAAATTTCTCGTAATCTTCTTTGGTTAATTCACTAGGTTTCTTAACCCAAATAGGATTAGTATTGTTAATAGATTTTTCTGCAACTACTTCCTCTCCTTCTTTTGGTTTTTCTGGCTCCGCATTTACATCTTTAAAGTAAATAGGAATCGGCAAGAATTTACAGAATTTTTCTAGAATGCCTTTCAATTTATGCGCATCTAAAAAATCTGCACTCTCCTCATTAACGTGTAAAATTATTTTAGTACCTCTTTGTTTTTTCTCTACTTCGTATAATTCAAACTCAGGGCTACCATCGCAACTCCAGTAAACAGTCGGTGCATCTTCCTGAAAACTCTGTGTTAATACTTCCACTTTTGCTGCAACCATAAAAGCACTGTAAAATCCTAAACCAAAATGACCGATAATGCTGGCATCCTTGTATTTGGTTAAAAACTCTTCAGCTCCGCTGAATGCAACCTGGTTCAGGTATTTATCTACCTCTTCCTTGGTCATTCCCACTCCACGATCTTCGATGGTAATGGTCTTTTCTTTGGCATCCAAACTCACATCTATTCTTAATTCTCCCAAATCACCTTTGGCTTCTCCAATAGAAGACAAGGTTTTGATTTTTTGGGTAGCATCAGTAGCATTACTTACCAACTCACGCAAGAAAATTTCGTGGTCACTGTAAAGGAACTTCTTAATAATGGGGAAAATATTTTCCGTCTGTACACGTATTTGTCCTTTTTGCATAGCAATTTTTTCCTAGCTAGGTCAAAGAAAGTACCAAAATGCGATTTGCTGACAGGATGACAAGCTATAAGTCTATCCCTAAATTTGAAAGTAATTTTTGACAGATATTTACCCTAATTCTTAGCCTTGGGTATGTAAAAATTGGCCCCAGAATAACCGTTAACCCCAAAATGAACTTCGTTGATGGTGGTATAATCGGTGTACTTATTCCAATTAGCGTCTATATTGGTATACCCGTATTTATTCAATGCGGCTAAAATCTGCGCTCTCACCGCTTCCATTTCGGCATCGAGATACCCGAAATGCACAAAATGAATATCTGTTTTTTTATTCGGAAACTGACGCATGAATTCATTCATCTCAGACTGCGAAAAATTTCTTGCACCAGCCATACTACCACCACTATTGCTTCGGGGGCTTTCTTTTGGTGTTCTGTTTGCTCCGTTATTAATATAAGGATTGCCATTGGTTGAATTGCTATAATCAGTTTCTGTTGATTGATCCTGATTTAACTGGCTATTAGAATCATTGTTATAAGGAGATGAAGCCGCATATGTACTTTTACGTATAGTTCTGCTAGATGGATCGATAGGAGGCTTCTCTACTTTAATTGAAGAAGCTCCTATCGGATTAGTGTACGGATTAATCTTATTTGATTTTGTGTTTGAAGCAGGTTTTGAATCTTGACTACTGTTATTCGCTATTACTTTACTTGAACCCTCAGTATTGGTATTGGTAGGTAAAGTTGAATTAGTGGTTTTTGGCAAAACAATCGGGCTTGAATTGTCCACTAAATTACTTCGCTCAGTAGCTGCATAATTATTGTTTAAATTAAAC
Organism: Sphingobacteriia bacterium; assembly: GCA_004294465.1. Classification (GTDB taxonomy): domain Bacteria; phylum Bacteroidota; class Bacteroidia; order Chitinophagales; family Chitinophagaceae; genus Sediminibacterium. The sequence goes on from REAV01000037.1 coordinate 5,807, forward strand.
TGAAGCCCCCAAAAAGAAATAGGTTTATTGGTAGTTAATCCAACCAAAACAATCAAAGCCAACAATACAACCAAAGCTACGATTGCCCAATCGAGCATACGTATCACAATAATCCTTTTGGTGCTTTTAACCTCCATTACTTACTAATTAGTAGAGCAAATTACTAAATCTACCCACTAATGATACATTTTGCGTCCATTCAGTTGCCCATGATTTTTATTTCATCGAGCTGAAATGCAGTCGTACGCTTATTTACAGCGTTTGGCAGGTCATTGCCATCATATTTAAATACAATATAGATGGTATTCGTATAGCCAGTAAGGCTGATCTTACCCGATTCAGTCCATTTGGGTGCAATACCATTGATATTGCCTTTTGAAACGATTGTTTTTAATAAGGTCCATTTGGCTTTCCATGGGGTATTGCTCCCTTCATAATTGGACGAAACAAACACTTGCAAACTAGCTCCATTGTCAAAACCGTCTTTGGTCAAAAAACTCAATTGTTCATTGGATGTATTATTCAAATTGATTGGAGGCAAAATCAACCAGGAACTGATCAAAGGTTGATTGGTTGCAAATGCGCTGATTTCTGCATACCGATTTCCACCAGTTATTTTACCAGTAAATAATTTACTGCCTGTTTCAGGAATATTTTTCCACCCATTTAAATTAAGATCATTATTAACGGATATTGACTCAAAATCTTCGTAAAACAATTGTTTTGGGCCACCATTGGTACAACGCAAATTATTCATGACAAGATCCGAAGTATCTCTAATGACCAATTGCTTTTGTGAACCAAAAATAGTGTACACACCAGTAATGGTTCCATTGCCTCTTGGTGTTTTAATCGCAGCAAATTTGGCAAAACCACTTGTTCGCAAATAGATAGTTCCTCCATTACAAATAGTTAAAGTATGACTTACCGTTGCTTTATTAATGGCATCTCCAAATGATTTAGCAGTATCAGAAGCTACCAGTTCGATTGAATCAATTTGAACCAATCTGCTTTGCACAGAATCTTTTAATTGTTCAAACCGAACTTTTATGGGTGCAGGAATAGGTTCTTTATTTCCCACTAAAATATATTTCGTAAAAAGAGGCGCAGGAATAGGAATGATCTCGGGGAAGGAAGGATTGGAATAATCTACACTTCCACCTAATTGTAGCATGCCTCCATATTCACCCAACCATAAACCATTTAATCGGATAAACAATCGTTGACCAATCGGATAGTCTGTAGCCAGGCCAAAACCATCTAATCGCACAGAAATACCGCCAGTACTATCTTGTATCACAATGGTTTTATAAAAATTATCGGTAGCATCATTGGCTATAACTATTCCAGTAATGATTTGATTATCGTTTAGCTTTTCAAAATTTCCAGGAATATGAGCTGCCCTCATTGAACGGATGGATTGTGTTGCCTGAATCATCGTTCCTGCATAAAGCGGCGGTTCATCCAATTTTTTATAGCAACCTGGCCATAAAAAAATAGAGAGCAATAATAGCGCCCAAGAGATATAACGTAGCGAATTTTTCATAATAATTTTATTAAAGTCTTAAACGGATACTTAAAGCATAATTGATCCCTTTGGTATAATAATACTTAGAAGGAAATTTTTGAGGATTGGCATTCTCAATATCAAAACGCAATTGTTCAAATCCTCCACTGATAAATGTTTGATTCAATAAATTATTGACACTTAAAAACAGTTGCAGAAAATGATATGCATATTTTGTTTTGGTATTCACGCGAAATGAATAAGCTGCTGCCAAATCAGCCACAAAAAGATCAGGCAATTTCTCAGGATAGGTAATGGAGCTGACTGATTGCTGCGGCGATACATTTCGTAGTGCATCATAAGTTCTGCGAATTGGGTTGATGGATAACCAATAATTAGCTAAATGATTTCCGTTGATACTCAACAAAAAACTACTTGGAGATTGATAAGTAAAGCCAATATTGTACGCCTGCTGAGGCATACCGCCAATTGGAAAATTTTTAATATACACCATCCCTTCTTCGCTTGGATAATCATCATTATCTATGGCAACACTAAATGAAGGTTGATTAGTATAAATGAATCTGCCTGCACCGATCGCCATATTCGCTCTCCATCGATTGGCCAATTGCCATTCAGCTGCAATTTCCATCCCCATATGTAATTGATTGATATTCCAAAGCAAATAATTCACCAAGTTTTTATACCCATCATGATAAAATGTAAAGGCATTCATGCCATCGCGGATAAAGGTTGCATAGGCATTCAATCTAGATTTTAACTGAGGAGCATTTAAAATATACCCAGTTTCAATGCTGGCTATTTTTTCTACCAGAAGGGATAATTGTTTGGTATCCCTGGTTCTGGGTGAAACATAAACATCATTGGCATGAGGAGCTTTTGAAAGTATCGCTCCATTAACATACAAATAATTTCTTCCATTGAATTTATAGGTAATGCCTGTTTTGAATGAAGTTGTTGAAAACCTCGAAGGTTGAGACTTTCCAAAAGAATTATTGGGGAAGACTCCATTTTGCATAAATCCTGTTCTGCTAAAATTCAATTCGGCTAATTCAATAGCAGCAAATAAATCAAATCGATTCAATTGATAGGCCGCATTACCTACAGCAGTTAATTTCTGCAAATTCAGTTGATAATCATAGCCAAACACATCTCCCACAGAAAGCAAGCGATTGGGCCGATTTAAATCATTTTGCAAACTGGCATCATCGGGCTTAATTAGATCTGCAAAATTATTCCAATCAACATAATAGGTTCCCCCCAATAGATCTTTGATTCTTTTCTTGTAACGAAACTGTTGCCATTGATAGTTGATGGTTGCTCCAATCGAAAATCGTTCATTCACTTGTTGAACAATTCTTGAAGTAAATCCCCATTTTTTGCTTACCTCCACTCGATCTTCCAAAATATAATTAGATCGATTAACCAAAAGAGTATTCCCTTTTTTTCCATCAATATCATTGATCATATCAAATGAATTTTTATTGATGGAATAGATTCTTTGCCAATTGATTTGCAATAACTCAGGTTGATTTTTATATACATCATTCACTTGTAATTGCAATAAAGAATCGTTTTGAAAACTGGGTAAATACCGATAATAATCCGGCCTGGGATCAACAGCCCGATACCAATCTAATCCAGTATTGGATCTCTCCCCAACCGAAAAAAACAAACTTGTATTGTATGAAATACCATCCAGACTTGCATGGGCATGAGAAAGCAATACCATTGGCGCAACCGTTTTTTGCATATTGGCATTTCTTTTTTGCTCATTTTGGAAACCCCAATTGGGGCTGTATAATGCTGGCCCAGCAAGCTCCTTCAATTCTTGAGTAATAGCGCTGCTACGGCTAGATTCAATGGAAGTTCCCAATATGGTTAAAGAGAGTAGATGTTGATCGATCTTTTTATCAATTGCAGCAAAAAAAGAATAGCTGCGATAAAAACTACCAGGCATTAACACATTTTCACCTAAACGAATGCCAATGCTTCCAGCAAATGCCCAACCATTTTTATTAAACGGAACAACTTTAGTAAATGCAAAACGATACCGATAATTTCTATTCCCATTTATAAATGAGATAGTTGTTTGTGGTCTTAATTTGGATGCCTTTAATTGTATATAACTGGAAGAACCCAAAGTGCCAAACCCAAACTCATTATTACTCAAACCAATTAACACAGTTGAGTTATTCATTAATTCATTGAAG
>REAV01000220.1 GCA_004294465.1 Sphingobacteriia bacterium
TGAAATATTGCTCAATCAAGGCTGTATTTATGCTAATATTCAATGAAATTATTGGGCAAAACCTTCTAAATCAACCCCCAAATCCTACTTATTCATTGCTAAAATGACCCGAATAATTGTCTAAAACCCGCTGAATTACTACAAAATGGCTTAAAAAAAGCCTAAAAAAATCAATTTATGACAATATTTCATTGAAACTATGGGTGGCATAATCATTGTCATATTCTTCGTAGAAAAAATAAAAATATGGGAAAGATAATTGGAATTGACCTTGGAACCACTAATAGTTGTGTTTCTGTAATGGAAGGAAACGAGCCTGTAGTAATAGCCAACGACGAAGGCAGAAGAACCACACCATCAGTAGTGGCTTTTTTGAAAAATGGCGAGCGTAAAGTAGGAGATCCTGCAAAACGTCAGGCAATTACTAATCCTCAAAATACCATTACAAGTGTAAAACGTTTCATGGGTCGTCAGTTTGATGAAGTAACTGAAGAAATTAGCCATTGGAGCTATAAAGTAGCAAAAGGCGATAATAATACCGTTAGAGTTGCGATCGATGATCGTTTATATACTCCACAAGAAATTTCTGCGATGATTTTGCAGAAAATGAAAAAAACCGCTGAAGACTATTTGGGTCAAGAAGTGACAGAGGCAGTTATTACTGTTCCTGCATATTTTAACGATGCGCAGCGTCAAGCAACCAAAGAAGCTGGTGAAATTGCTGGCTTAACAGTTAGAAGAATTGTAAACGAGCCTACAGCCGCGGCTTTGGCATATGGTTTAGATAAAAAACATGCTGATCAAAAAATCGCTGTATTCGATTTAGGTGGTGGTACTTTTGATATTTCTATTCTAGAATTAGGAGATGGTGTTTTCGAAGTAAAATCTACCAATGGAGACACCCATTTAGGTGGAGATGATTTTGATAAAGTAATTATGGATTGGTTGGCTGAAGAATTCAAAAACAAAGAAGCAATTGATTTGCGCAAAGATCCAATGGCTTTACAACGTTTAAAAGAAGCTGCTGAAAAAGCAAAAGTAGAATTGAGTTCTTCTTCAGAAACTGAGATCAATCTACCTTATGTTACAGCAGTAGACGGAGTGCCAAAACACTTAGTTGTAAAATTAAGCCGTGCTAAATTTGAACAATTATCAGATAATTTATTTGCACGTTGTTTAAAGCCTTGTGAAGCTGCTTTAAAAGATGCAGGTTACTCTATTTCAGAAATTGATGAGATCATTTTAGTAGGAGGTTCAACTCGTATTCCTAAAGTACAAGAAATAGTAGAAAAATTCTTTGGTAAAAAACCCAATAAAGGAGTAAACCCTGATGAAGTTGTTGCAGTAGGTGCAGCTATTCAAGGTGCTGTTTTATCTGGCGAAATTAAAGATGTATTGTTATTGGATGTTACTCCTTTAAGTCTTGGTATCGAAACCATGGGTGGAGTAATGACTACCATGATCGCATCAAATACTACTAT
>REAV01000221.1 GCA_004294465.1 Sphingobacteriia bacterium
ATATCTGGTAGCCATTGAATATTGCCCGCTTGCACTGAAGAGCTTGATCCCAAATTAAAATCTAAATCACCGCCAAATGTTACAATCACATTGTTATTGTAAAAGGCTTTACCCAGTTTTGCACTCACTCTAGACCTATCTAATCTATTGGAATTGGATTGTAATGCACTTCCGTCTGTGCCAACTAAGCTAGAACTACTATATACTGTTGCGCCAACATCAAATCGCAAACTCTTGTCTTTAGTTATTTTATACAAAAGATCAGATACGGCTTTGTTCACTTCTTTGGTCAATAATTGCGACAAACTATTAATGCCAATAGAACTAATAGAATAAGGGTTAATGCCTGCAGATGTACCTGTGGTTTGTCCTGGTGGTGCAAAAGATCCAAATACAATTAAAAATGACACTTGTTTCAATATTTCATTTTCATCTCTTTGAATTTTTGCTAGAAATTGTGCAAACTCATTATCGCTACTAATTGGGCTTCCTTGAGGAAAATCTAATCTAAATGAAATGTCAGGCTTGCTTAGTTCGTTTCTTAAAGAAGCAATAACATAAACATCTCCTCTATAACCTTTCACTGTTCCACTAAAAGTATTATTGCCAATCAGCTCAGTTAGTGATACCCTTTCTGCCGTATATTGTGCATCTATATGTAATTCGGCTTTAAACGGATCGCCATTCCACTCTATGAAATTCCCGGCATTCGGAAGTAATTCAAAAGGTTTTTTCAAAATTGATTGAAAACTGAAATCGTAATTTCCTTTTTCAATATTGTATCTTCCTTTAATGGTTAAAGGCTCATTGCTGCCAGCTTTAATTCTTAGTCTTCCATTTCCCACAGCCTTAATTACATCACCTGTAAGGTCGTCCATAATTACATCTATCGCTACTTTGTTATTTGCAGTAATATCTAAATCTACCAATAAATTAAAATTACTTTTCTCTTTCAAAGCTTCCATTTCTGTACCATACTCTTTGAAAACAATGAAATCTGCAGTACCACTTTCTTTGCTGACTGAATTTGGAATTACAATATGAGAACTATCATTGGATTCTGCCACTATAGTCATTTTACAACCATTCTCTGGTCCTTTAAAACTCAATGTGGCTTTTCCAATGGCTTTTCCATAAAATTGTTGATTATCTACTGCTTTTGTATCTATTAAGAGTAATTTATCTGTAGATAAATCAAAATCGAATGCCATGTTTTTGAATTGCCTTTCAATTAATTTCCCAGCAATATTTCCTTTGTTGTTGTACTTGTCTTTAATTGAAAATTTTCCAAAATCAATGCCATCTTCTTCAAACTTAATATTTGCAGAATCAATTGTATAATATACCTGGGTATAATTTACTTTCATTCCAGCATTTTTCAATTGAATATTGCCAATTAAATTGGGAGAATTTAAATCACCATTAATATTCAATTTGCCAGTTGCTTCGCCAGTGATATTGGTGAATAAACTAATCTGTGTTTTTTCTAAGTCTATATTGGTGTTAAATGATTTACCAGTAGTGTCTTTTACATTATATGACCCATCCGCAGAAAAACGATATCCCTCATTGGCAGAATTAACTTTAAACGGAATTAATCCAGTACTATTTCTATAGCCTGCAGAAATATTTACTTGCCCAATTGAGTCTTTGTCGTACCTGAATTCTTCTGCCTTTAAATTAGCAGTTGCGTTAAAGTCTCCATAAAAGTCATTCAACTTAATAGTTCCACTAGCTAGCCCTTCTAGCCGTTCTTTTTTAATAAATAAAGAAGTGATATCACCAATGATGATGTTTTTTAATTTTACTT
>REAV01000038.1 GCA_004294465.1 Sphingobacteriia bacterium
TATCGTGTCTTTCTTGCAAGTTATTGCCAGGAAATAAACTCGATTTTAACTGAGTGATTTGTTGAATGGAAGTTTGAAATTTTTCCTTTTCAGCACGAAGCATTTTCTTTTCCAACTGCTCCACTTTTTTTATCGCTTTGTTTTTGATAGAAATAACATGTTCTACTAAAGTAACATCAATAGCCCTTGATAAATTTTGTAATTCTTGATACAACAAATCGATTGCTGTTAATTCTTTATTTAATGACAATTGATTAATACTATTGGCTTTTACTGTCCTATTGATTAGTTCCAATGAATCAGTAAAAAGATCTATTTCACTAAAAGCTAATTTTGTTAATTTTTCTTTTTGTGCTTTTTCAATCACTAAAAATGAATTCCTTAATACTAAAACGGGATAAGGAATATTGACTGCTTTAAAAACATTCTTCAATTCTAACCAATAAGCCAATTCTCCCCCACCCCCTATAAAAGCAATATTGGGTAAAATAGTTTCTTGAAAAACACCCCTCAAAATCACATTCGGGCTAAACCTTTCTGGATAATTTTCTAGTTCTTGCAGTATTTCTTCTTTAGAAAAAACTTTCTGCAAGGCTTTGATTTCAAATTGGCCTTCGTCATTTAACTCAATTCTTTCTCGGTAATTATCCACCAGATAAAACAAATTAATATCTCTGCCAGATGCCTGCACTTTATAATTCAGGGAAAGATCAGTGGCAGTTTTTTCTACTATTGAGTGAGAGAATTGTTCTAACAATTCTTTTTGTATGACCGAAGAAAAAGCAGCTTTTAATTCAGCTTGATCTGGTATCAATACCACTACCCCATACGCTGCAAACATCTGATTCACCAACTCCAGCGTAGCTTGTTGAATCAATTTCCCTTCGGTATAACTTGACTTATATAATTCAATTAACTCATTGCCAAATGGAAGCACCCCAATTTGTCCTTCAATAGAATGCATCATTTGAAGAAATGATTTATCCACCCTCATTCTACCTACTGCACCAGTTTGTTTTGTATTCCAGATCAAAGACTGGCCTCCCACATGAATACTTCCCAATTCATCTAAATCTGCATCCTCACTTCCCATATAATACACTGGAACAAATTGACATTCTGGAATTGTCAGCGATAATTCTTCCGCCAATTTTACCGCGTGCATTATTTTATATATAAAATACAATGGGCCAGTAAAAATATTGGGCTGATGAGCTGTAGTGACAGTAAACACATTCTCTTTCAGCAATAAATCGATATTCTTTTTTACTTTTTCAGCAATTGGCAAACCAGTGTATTGCTTTAAAATGGTATTGACCAATAAGGTTCTATTGGTATTCATTTTTTTTCTACTATCAATGGCTGCACGTATACCTTCGATAGTGGGGGCATGTTCGTAAAAAGGTTTTAGCGAATCAGACTGTTGCAAATAATCAGACACAATTTTCGAAAAAGCGTGGGTGTTATTGTATGACAAATAAGAGGTAGTACAATCCATATGATCAGTAAAAATACAAATTCATTTAAAGCACTGCATTATTAATTCTGCTAGTTAAATCGATCAGGGTTAAATGGACGTATATCCATGCTAGGTTGTTTATCTTGAATCAACTCACTGACTAATTTTCCTGTACCTGCACCTAAACTTAATCCCACCATCGAATGTCCGGTTGCAACTACCAAATTGTTCCACTTTCCCGTTTTTCCTAAATAAGGCAATCCATCTGCTGAACAAGGTCTAAAACCATACCAAACTTTTTCTATGGCAGGAACAGGAATATCAAATTCAGGATAAAATCCTTTAACTGCTTGCAGCAATCCTTCCACCCGATTCATTCTTGGAGGTGTTTTAGTAGAAGTGATTTCCATAGTGCCCCCGAAACGAATTTTATTACCATCCATTGGAGTCAATGCTGCCCTGCCTTCCACCAGCACTGCCGGATAATTAATTTTATAAGGGGAATTTTCTAGAGTAATCGAATAACCTCTTCCAGGCATTAATAAAATATCCAAATCCAATTGGGCAGCCAATTCTCTGCTCCATGATCCCGTTGCCATAACTACAGCATCTGTGGCATAAAACTCCTTATTGGTTTTAATACCAGTAATTTCTTTGCCTTTTTTCTCAAAACCAACTACTTCAGTATCCTTTACAAAATGTACTCCTCTATCCTTTAATAAATTGAACAATCGGTTCATCAATAGATTCGGATATAAGTGCGCATCGCAGTTAAACAAAACCGCTCCTTTTGCATTTAATTTTGTTTGAGGCTCCATAGCCTGGAGCTGATCGTAATTCAATAATAGCGTGTCTGTTAAACCCAATTCATGTGCTTTCTCTACCAGGTGCTTGCATTTTTCTGCACCAGCATCTGTTTGAAAAATCTCTAACAATCCTTTTTGCTCATATGCAAAGGAGAAGCCGGGTATAGCATTCCATTCCTCATACATTTTCTTGCTCAAAATTGCAATATCTCTTAAGGGTATAGCGGAATTTTCTACATGTGCCGGAGTAGCTATTTGCATGAATTTCAGTCCCCATTTAATTAAACTCATATCTAATCGGGGTTGAACATAAAAGGGGCTTCTCGAATTCCACATCCATTTGAGTCCTTGTTTTACAATACCAGGCGTAGCCAATGGAACAAAATGACTCGGACACACATAGCCTGCATTTCCGTAGGAACAATTATTGGAAAAATCGTTCTTATCGATAACAGTAACTTCAAAACCTGCTTCATGCAAATAATAAGCACTACTTAATCCAATAATACCTCCCCCAATTACAGCCACTTTCATTGATCCTAGTTTTAAATATTTCGGGAAATTACAGAAAAAATAGCTTGGAAGGGGAAGAACTGACTCATTTTAGGTTCTTTCAAGTAACTTAGTCAAACAGAATACTACATATGGAAACTTACGGAAAAATTTTATTGTTTGCAATGCCTGCATTTTTGGCATTGGTACTCTTTGAAAAATGGTGGGGATGGAGAAAAGGAAATGATACTGTAAGAACAATGGATATGATATCCAGCCTCACTTCTGGCATTACTAATTCAACAAAAGACGTACTGGGGCTAAGTATTGCAGTACTGAGCTATGATTGGATGGTAAACCACTGGGCTATTTTCCATGTCAATTCTACAATATTGGTTTACATCATTGCTTTTTTTGCTTTAGACTTAACAGGCTATTTAGTGCATCGCATAGACCATGAAATCAATTTCTTTTGGAACGCTCATTTAATTCATCATAGTAGTGAGGACTTTAATTTAGCATGTGCTTTAAGGCAAAGCATTTCCACTTTTTTCAGACTTTTTACTATTTTTTTATTACCAGCTGCATTATTAGGCGTACCAACCCAGGTAATTGCCATTGTAGCCCCTTTGCATTTATTTGCGCAATTCTGGTATCATACACAGCATATCAATAAAATGGGATGGTTAGAACATATTATCGTTACACCATCACACCATCGGGTTCATCATGCTTTGAATCCAGAATACCTCGACAAAAATTATGGTCAGATATTTATTTTCTGGGATAAATGGTTTGGTACATTTCAAGAAGAGTTGGATAGCATCAAACCTGTTTATGGCATTACCAGACCTGTACAAACATGGAATCCAATAAAAATAAATTTTACACATATTGCTTTATTAATAAAAGATGCTTGGCGTACAAAAAATTGGGGAGATAAATTTCGCATTTGGTTTAAACCTACTGGATGGCGCCCCAATGATGTTGCTACCCAATTTCCTGTATACAAAATTAAAGATCCTTATCATTTTCAGAAATATGATACCCTTACAAATAAATGGTTAACTATTTGGACATGGTTGCAAATTTCAATCTTGCTTTTATTCATCAGTTATCTGTTTGGGAATATCGCTGCTATAGGAAGTCCTGGAATGTTTTTCTATGGTGCTTTTATTTATGTGTATGTATATGCTTTCACCGATTTAATGGATGAACATGCTTCTGCATGGTATTGGGAAACAGGCAAATCTGTAATTGGGTTTATTTTATTATACCAAACAGGAGATTGGTTTGGTGCCGGAAAACTATCTTCATTATTGCCTTATATTATTGGCTTTTATTTTTTAGTTTCTCCAGCAATTGTATTTAGTTTAGGGAAAACTCATTTTCAAAAAAGAACAATCGCATAGCTAGAGTAGATCATCACTTGTAAAGCTTAATGGCAATAACATTGCAGCATTGGGAATAATAAATACCTTACCCTCCATTCCGCTCATGATCAGTCTTATCGGATGTTGAAGCCTGGATTCATATTCCAATAAACTTTGTCTACAGATTCCACATGGAGAAATAGGATGATTGCTTTCCCCATTTAAATTATGGTAACTAATAGCCATTGTATGAATGGCTGTATTTGGATGAAAAGAAGAGATGGCTGAAATCAATACTCTTTCTGCACACAATCCAACAGGAAAGCTTGCATTCTCCTGATTGCTTCCATTCACGATTTCTCCATTCGCTAATAATGCTGCAGCTCCCACCTGAAAATTAGAATAAGGAGCATAGGCAGTAGCAGTAATACTCCTTGCTGTTTCTAATAAATTTGCATCAACCTTGTTCAACCCTTTTATTGATTGATAAACCTCATAAATAAAATGTACTTCTTTCTGCTTCATAACCAAAACTAATTTAGACAAAAAAGTCCTCCGAGCGCTATGCTAGGAGGACCCCCTTGGTATTTGAAGATACGATTTTTAATTGATTATTTTAAATATGCGTTTCCACCTAGGACCTTTATCCCAACTAAACCAAATGAGGGAAGCTTTACCTACAATATAGGTTTCAGGAACAAAGCCCCAGAAGCGACTGTCCTGGCTTCTATGCCTATTATCTCCCATCATCCAATAATAATTTAATAACGGAACATAAGTATTGGTTTCTTTTCCATTAATAATGAATTTACCATTTACTTCTTCTAAAGTATTTTTTTCATATACGGTTATCAATCTTCTATACATTTCAATTGTAGAAGCATTGATTGGTATAGCTTCTCCTTTTTTAGGAATTTTAATTGGCCCATAATTATCTAAAGTCCAGGGATAATTGGCATCGTCATTCGGAAAGAACATGCCCACATGTGTGTCAACATATTTTACCATAGATACTACATTGGGCTGAGACTTCACTTTTGCAGCTTCGCTTGCAGTCATATTAAATACAACGGTGAATTTATCTGGTCCTTGTGCATATTGTCCTTTTGTATCTTCTGGATCGATTCCTAATTCGTTCTTTAAAAAATCATCCGGAAATGGGGTTCCATTTGTAGTAACAATATATTCAGTTTGGGCTCCAGCGGGAACAAAAGCTGGTTGATTGTTCACATATAAGTCAGCATTCTTAACTTGAATGATATCTCCGCCAACGCCAACACATCGCTTAATATAATTGTCCGTTTTATCCATTGGATGCACCAGTATTGGATACTCCGCCATTAGTGCCTCTCTATTGCCTTTATATTGACTACTCCTTAAGACTTCATAGTAAGTAATCTTGCTTCCAAAATCTGGTAAATTGATAATAGTATCCCCTGCTGGAAAATTAAACACAACAGCATCATTTCTTTTTACTTCGTTAATTACTGGCAAACGCTTATAAGGAATTTGAACTTCTTTAATATAAGATGGAGTAGTTAAAGAAAACGGCATTGTATTATGTACAAAAGGAAACGACAATGGTGTTTGTGGAATTCTTGCACCATAAGTCATTTTACTTACAAATAAGAAATCGTTCACCAACAAGGTTTTTTCCATACTCTCTGTAGGAATAACATATGCTTCAAACACAAATGTTCTAATTAAAGTAGCAGCTACAACGGCAAACACACCTGCGTCTATCCACTCTCTGGATGCTGGCTTATAATATAATTTCAAAGACTCAGGACCGTAATATTTTTCTTTTTGAGAGAATCCTAAGTAAG
>REAV01000039.1 GCA_004294465.1 Sphingobacteriia bacterium
AGCCGTATCGGCCAACCCATCATGTATTGGTATTGGTTTAGGAGAAGATACTGGTATGTTAATTACAAATGGCAACCAAATGGAAGCCATTGGAAGTGGCTTAGTAATAATTGTTGACGGCCATGATATCAAACATAGTAATATGGCGGATATACCGGAAGGTAATCCACTCAGCATAGAAAATTTAAAAGTTCATTTCTGTGCAAAAGGAAATGGATACTTGGTGAACGAAAGAACTTTTGTAGAATTGATGGGAACGGCTACTACACCTGTTATGACTGACATATATTAGAGATAAAAGATAAAAGATAAAAGATAAAAGATAAGAGATAAAAGATGAAAGATAAAGGATGAAATAAACTATAAAGTATGTCTGGAAAATTAATTTTGTTTGCCGTTTTTATTGCTTCAATGTTCTTGATGGCTTTTAATTATACCAAGAAAAGAAAAGTGATTTTTTTTGGAGATTCTATTACTCAAATTGGAGCTGGGCCTGGAGGATATATTCGATTAATGGAATCGACTTTACTAAAAGAAGGGCTTTCTGATCAATATGAATTAGTGGGTGCTGGCATTAGTGGAAACAAAGTAACCGATTTGTATTTGCGCCTAGAAGAAGATGTGCTAAAGCAAAATCCAGAAATTGTGGTCATCTATATTGGCATCAATGATATCTGGCACAAAAGACTCAATGGTTCAGGAACAGAGTTTGTAAAATATGCTCAATTCTACGAAGCCATTGTAAAAAAATTACAGGCTGCTGGAATAAAGGTAGTAGTATGTACACCTTCTGTAATTGGGGAAAGAAAGGACATGTCTAATGAGCAAGATGGTGAGTTAAACATGTATAGCAACTGGCTACGCTATTATGCCAAAGTCAATCAAATTCCTTGCGTAGATTTACGCACATCATTTGTCAATTATTTAATTGCCAATAACCCCAATAATGACGAAAAAGGTTTTTTAACCAACGATAGAGTACACCTCAATGCTGCCGGCAATCAATTTGTTGCAGATGAAATTTGGAAAGTGTTGAAGCAAGTGAAATAAGTTAGTGACAGACTAATTTACAATTACTAAGTAATAATTCTTTTTGCCTTTTTGTATTAGTATGTATTTGTTCTGCAACAAATCCGTTAATTCGATAGTTGATTTGTCAGTGGAAATCTTTGTTTTATTGATTGCAATTCCACCGGCTTGTACCATTTTTTTTGCTTCACCCTTACTTGGAAAAATAGCAGTCTCGGTTAAAAAATTGATGATATCATAACCGCCTGTGAGCGCAGTGCGTTCAATTGTGGCGGTTGGAACCCCATCCATTACCTGTAATAACTGTTTTTCATTTAAGCTATTCAATACATGGGTGGCTGCATTGCCAAATAATATTTCTGATGCTTTTACTGCAAATTCATAGTCTTCTCTACTATGAACAAAGCAAGTTATTTCTTCAGCTAATTTTTTCTGTAATGCACGTAAGTGAGGGGCAGCTTGGTGCTCAGCAATCAATAATTCTATTTCCTGTTTAGGTAAAAGAGTGAATATTTTAATCCATTTAGTTGCATCTTCATCACTGGCATTCAACCAAAATTGATAGAACTGATAAGGAGATGTTTTTTCTGGATCCAGCCAAACATTTCCTTTTTCTGTTTTACCGAATTTTCCTCCATCTGCTTTTGTGATTAATGGGCAAGTAAATGCAAATGCTTCGCCTCCTGTTTTTCTGCGAATGAGTTCTGTGCCAGTAACAATATTGCCCCACTGATCACTTCCACCCATTTGTAATTTGCAATTTTTATTTTGGTAGAGCCAATAAAAATCATAGCCCTGCACCAACTGGTATGTAAACTCCGTAAAACTCATTCCAGTTTCTCCCTCCAATCTTTTTTTCACACTTTCTTTGCTCATCATGTAATTCACCGTAATGTGTTTACCTACATCACGTATGAAATTCAAGAAACTAAAATCTTTGAACCAGTCATAGTTATTCACCATTTCTGCCTTATTGATTTTATCGGCTTTGAAATCTAAAAACTTGGACAATTGCTTTCGAACACCTTCCTGATTGAATTGCAAAACTTCTTCACTTAATAAATTTCTTTCTTCGCTTTTACCACTAGGGTCTCCCACCATGCCAGTAGCTCCTCCAACCAACGCATAAGGTTTATGACCTGCATTTTGTAAATGGACCAACAATAAAATGGGCACTAAACTACCTATATGAAGGCTATCGGATGTTGGGTCAAACCCAATATACCCCGAAACCATTTCTTTCTCTAATAATGCTTCTGTACCAGGCATGATATCCTGAATCATACCCCTCCATGATAATTCTGCTACTAAACTCATTCATCAACAATTTGTGCAAATGTACAAAAGATGATGTCATTGCTGCAATGCCTTAGTTTTGCTAAAAATCGAAAGATTATGCGGAAAGTTGGAGATGGAACCAGGGCATTGAATTTTTTTATCGATACAGTATTAATAACCATATTGGCCATGCTCTTGCGCAGGTGGTGGAATTTTTATGTGATGTATTGGGGTTATCCTCCAATTAATTTCGGTTGGTTTTTCTTTGGAACAACCTGGTTATACTACTTTTTGTTTGAATCTATTTTTGCAAAATCTCCTGCCAAATGGCTTACCCAAACCAAAGTTGTAACGCTTTCGGATCGCAAACCTTCTTTTTTTATTATTTTTTGGAGGTCTTTATTGCGTATTACCGTTATTGATTTATTTTTTGGCCCTTTTTTAGATGGTCCATTACATGATTATGCGAGTAAAACCAAGGTAGTTGAAGGGTAGGAGTATTCATTTCCTAAATCGAAACTGCTCGGGTGATTGATTGTTATACATTTGCGCTTCAGCAAGTAGCAAGCATTTATATGGCAAAGATTGGCATTAATATAGCAACAGGAAGCCTTCAACAGGCTGAAATGATTGTTGGGATTGATTTAGGTACCACCAATAGTTTGGTGGCTATTATTCATCCGGAAAGCAAACAGCCCACTGCATTGAAAGAGTTTAATACCAGCAGCTTGGTGCCAAGTGTGGTACATTTTGATGCGCATGGCAATGCAGAAGTGGGAGAGCTGGCCAAGAATTACCTGGAATCCGATCCGTCCAATACCATTTTTTCTGCCAAAAGATTAATGGGAAAAAGTTTCAACGATTTAAAAGCAAATGCTGATTTCTTTACTTACAAAGTAATAGATGACGATGCCGACAGATTGGTTAAAGTGCAGGTTGGCAATCAGTTTTATTCTCCAATAGAGTTATCTTCTTTTATTTTAAAGGAATTGAAAAACAGGGCCGAGCATATTTTAAAAACGCCTGTTTCTAAAGCAGTGATTACGGTGCCGGCTTATTTTAATGACGCACAAAGGCAAGCTACCAGAGATGCCGGAAAACTTGCTGGATTAGATGTATTACGAATTGTCAACGAACCTACTGCAGCAAGCTTAGCATATGGAATTGGCTTGAATAAAGACGAAGAAAAAACAATTGCAGTGTATGATTTAGGGGGTGGCACTTTTGATATATCCATTTTAAAAATTGCTGGAGGAATTTTTGAAGTGTTGAGTACCAATGGAGACACTTATCTGGGAGGAGATGATTTTGATAGAATCATTATGGAATTTTGGTTGGATCAAATTGGCATTCCTTTTCATGAAATCAATCAAGATAAATCTCAATTACAATCATTGCGTATACTGGCCGAAGAAGCCAAAAAAACATTGAGTACAAATAATTTATTTGAAGGAAATTGGAATGATAAAAAATTGACTATTGACATTGATCAATTGAACTCAATCATTACTCCTTTTATCAATAGAACGATTGAGTCCTGCTCCAAAGCATTGTCTGATGCGGGTTTGAAAGTAGAACAAATTGATAGTGTGATAATGGTTGGGGGAAGTACCAGAGTTCCGTTAGTAAAGAATTCGATCGGGGAATTTTTTAAACAAGCCGTGAATGATTCGGTAAATCCGGATGAAGTGGTTGCGCTTGGAGCAGCAATTCAGGCAGATATTTTAGCTGGAAATAATAAAGATTTTTTGTTGTTGGATATCACTCCTTTGAGTTTAGGAATTGAAACAATGGGTGGGTTGATGGATGTATTGATTCCGCGCAATGCTAAAATTCCCAATAAAGCCGGAAGACAATATACAACGCAAAAAGATGGACAAGGATCGATGCGTATTTCAGTATTTCAAGGTGAAAGAGATTTGGTGCAACACAATCGTAAACTGGCTGAATTTAATTTTTCTGGCATACCTGGAATGCCAGCTGGGATGCCTAAAGTAGAAGTAAGTTTCTTAATTAATGCAGATGGTATTTTATCGGTTACTGCGAAAGAATTGCGCAGTGGGGTAGAGCAAAGCATTGAAGTAAAACCACAATACGGTTTAACTGATGAGGAAGTAGAAGCAATGTTGATGGATAGTATCACCCATGCAAAAGAAGATATGGTAACGCGTGCATTGGTAGAAGCCAGAACGGAAGGGGAACAAATATTATCTGTAACAGAAAAGTTCATTGCAAAAAATACTTCCTTGCTTACAAAAGAAGAATTAATTGCTACGGCTTCGGCCATGCAGAATTTACAAATGGCGCTTACCATGGACGATAAAAACTTGATTCAAACAAAAATTGAAGAGCTCAACGAAATCAGTAGACCATTTGCTGAAAGAGCGATGGATGCCGCTGTGAGCGGGGCTTTGAAGGGGAAGCATGTTTAGATATTTATAATCTACTTGTGTAGTTTCCAAATCTTCGCTGCTGCTACCTGCCTACAATTTTTCTCATTCGGCTGCAATGAAATAACTCGCTCCGATAAATCGGAGCTCAAACAAATTTCATTGCTAACGCCTCATTCAAAAATTGCTTAACGGCATGCAGCAAATGCTTGATTTGAAATACTTCAAAAGTAGGTTTATGATTTTTAGTGGATTTCGAAACTTTTCAAAGAGTATATTTGAGTATTATATCTTAAATTTATTGAAACACTTTTAATGCGCGTTTCTTTATTCACTATTCTTTTACTGATTTCAGCTATTTCAATTGCACAAAAAATTGACTTTAGGAATGATTCTCTCTTTATTAATTCGTATTACATTGATGGATTTACTAAAAAATTGACCCTAGACAGTTTATTAAATAAAAAAGGGAAGGAGAAACGGAATAAAGGGAAAGTGTTGCCTGGCGTTAATGAGAAAGCTGGTTCTATCTCTTATATTTATAAGTCGAAGGGGATTATATTCTATAGGAAAGATGCCGATACTACTAAACTTGGTATTGGTATTAAATTGCAAAGGAATGCAAACCCTACTGTAGATCAGAATAATTTTCCTACAAGCGCATTTAAAGGGCAATTTTTTATTGGCAACAATTACATGAATGATAAAAAAACAATTGAACAATTAAAGCAACTCAAAGACTGCACATTTACTTTTTATCAGCCAGTTGATGGCAGAATAGTATATAAAAAAAGGAATATTAGTACGCTCTTTGATTTTATGGAAAATGAATTAACCTGTATTTTTATAGAATAGGACATTAAAATTTGATCACTAATCTTAGGTTGCTAATTTCTGGCTTGTAATGCTAAATTCCTTTGGACATACTTCCCTAAAATATCAAACTCAATATTTACAACTGCCCCTTCATTTACAAACTGAATACTTGTATGCTCAAATGTGTAAGGAATAATGGCTACTTTAAACGTCTTATTGGTTATAGCAAAGCATGTTAAGCTAGTGCCATTTACGGCAATGGATCCTTTCTCAATTACTAAATGTGCAAATTCTGTAGGGAATTCAAATTGAAACTCCCAGCTACCATTTTTATCGATTCTTTCAATACAAACCGCGGTGCAATCCACATGCCCCTGAACTATA
>REAV01000040.1 GCA_004294465.1 Sphingobacteriia bacterium
ACAATCGGTGCCATTGCACCACGAATGAATACATTGCCCACCCCATTGCTTAATTTTCTACTATAACCATCCGCATATCCAATACGAATGGTAGCAATAATACTATCGCGCTCAATCATTCCTTTTCGTCCATAACCAACGGTATCCCCTGCTTTTACTTTGCGAACCTGAGCCACTGTTGATTTTAAACTAGCTACAGTTTGCAGATTCAATTGATTTGAACTGGCACTATCTACTCCATACAATCCAATTCCTAAACGCACCATGTCTAATTGGTAAGAAGGATTGCGAATGATGGCAGCGGTATTGGCAATATGTTTGATGAATGAATACCCCAATGCAGTTTCAATTGTATCACAAGCTGTAATAAATTGTTCTACCTGATTGGCAGTAAATGCATCATGTATAGGATCTTCGCTTGCTACCAAATGACTCATCACCGATTGTACAATTAAATGATCTTGCCCACTCAACTGATTCAATAATGCGGGCAATTCAATTAAATCAAAACCCAATCGATTCATGCCTGTATTCAATTTCAGGTGAATGGGAAATTGTTTCAATCCTTCTTTCTGAATGTATTGATAAAATGCAGTGAATAATTCAGCAGAAAAAATTTCTGGTTCAAGGTTATAATTGATGAGCGAATCGAAAGTGTTTTCATCCGGGCTCATTACCATGATAGGCAAACTGATTCCTGCTTTACGCAATTCTACTCCTTCATCGGCATAAGCCACTGCCAAATAATCTACTTGCTGTTGTTGTAATCTTCTGGCTACTTCTCCTGAACCACTTCCATAACTAAATGCTTTTACCATGGCCATCAATTTTGTTTTTGGCCTTAGCAAGGATTGATAAGTTTTTAAATTCTGCACCATGGCAGTTAAATTGATCTCTAAAACAGTTTGATGTACTTGCTGTTCTAACCAATGCGCAATTCGTTCAAATTCAAAAACCCTTGCTCCTTTCAATAATATAAACTCTTGCTGAAAAGAATGATGATTCATTGAATGGATAAACTGTTCGGTACTTAGAAAGGTTTTATACTCAAATGGAAATTGATTAGATGATAAACGGTGTAAAAAATCAGTAAAGGAAGCGCCAATAAAATAGCATTTTTTTACACCTGTTTTAATCAGCAAATTGATGACCGATTGATACAATAAATTGTTTTCCTGATTGGATTGAATAATATCAGAAAGAATCACTGTTTTTGGTTGATCGCCAGCTTGCTCTTGCAAAAAATTCAAGGCCAGCTCTAAGGACACGATATCATTGCTATAACTATCATTCAATACAGAACAGTTATTAATTCCTTTGCGCAATTGCATACGCATTTCCACCGGCTCTAACAATAATACACTGTCCTGAATAGCTGTTTGCTCATAACCCAAATACAAAAGTACCGCAGAACAGGTAAGTGCATTTTGAATAGAAATGGCATCTGTAAATGGGATAGTTAATGTGAGTTCCCAATGCTTATAGAGAAAATGAACCTTAGTTGTTCCAGCTCCTTTCTCTTGATTCAATATTATTATATCACGACTATCCACAATAATTGAAGCATTGTTAAACAACAACAATTTCTCCTGCAGCTTTTGCTCTTTGCTTTCAAAACCCTCACTATGTGCTTCACCAATACTGGTAAGCACCCCAATAGTTGGTTGAATGATTTTTTTAAGATTGGTCATTTCTCCAATAGTAGAAATACCTGCTTCAAAAATACCCAGAGTATGGGAAGCATTCATTTGCCAAACACTAAGTGGCACACCTATTTGAGAATTATAACTTCTTGGACTCCTAACGATGTTATACTGATGAGAAAGCATTTGATACAACCATTCTTTCACAATGGTCTTACCATTACTTCCTGTAATACCTATTACAGGAAAATCAAATTGCTTTCTATGATAAGTTGCTATCTGCTGTAAAGCGGTTAATGCATTGGGGACCACTAAAAAAATTGCATTCAAAAAAGTTGTTTGATCAATTGGTTCATCTACCACAAAACACCTGACTCCCTTGGCATAGGCTGAAGCAATAAAATCAATTCCATTTCTTCTAGGCCCTTTCATGGCAAAGAACAATGTTTCGGAAGGAAAAACTATTTTACGACTATCTGTTACCAAATACGCAATATGCAAGTCTCTTTGTTCATTTGTTTGAAGAGAAAGAATGTTTGCAATGGTATTGATAGAATAGCCCATTCAGATTATTTAATAGAATGATCAATTTTGTCTACAGGTGTGCCTTTCTTATTCATTACCATCGAATAAAAAATAGAACCCGAAATACAAACCAATATTACACCCAATGAAATAAATACCATTGTTTGTTTAGGAATCCATTCGTTCAACCAATGTTCTCCCAACATTTTTGCGCCAATAAAAACCAACACAATGGCAATGCCTTGTTGCAAATAGTCAAATTTGGTAACTGCCCCTCTCAATAAGAAAAACAAAGAACGCAAGCCCAGTACTGCAAAAATATTAGAAGTGTAAATAATCAACGGATCTTTAGAAATACCCATCACCGCAGGAATTGAGTCCAGCGCAAATACCAAATCAATGGCTGCTAATAAAATTACAACAACAAATAAAGTGGTATATACTGGTCGGCCATTTTCCCTAATTACATATTTACCATCACCATCGTGGTTGACCAAGGGAAGAAATTTTTTGAGGAACTTATATACCTTAGAATCGTGAGGATCGAACTGTGCATCACTCTCGGCCGTAAACATATGATAGCCTGTATACAATAAAAAAGCACCAAAAATATAAAGTACCCAGGAAAATTGGGCCACTAATGCCACACCCAACGTTATAAAAATGATACGGAAAAGAATGGCCATTAAAATTCCTACCAATAATACTCTTGAATAATGTTTCTCTTTTACATTGAAGGAATTAAAAATCAATATGAATACAAAAATATTATCGATACTCAAACTCCACTCCATCAAATAAGCACTTAAAAATTCCAATGGCAACTGATGAATAGCAACCCTTACTACTCCACCATCATTGGCTAAATCGGGTCCTTCAATCCATAAAAAAACAAAAAATGCCAAAGCCAACCCTACCCAGAAAAATGTTTGAACCAAGGCTTGCTTAATAGTAATGCTCTGATTTTTTTTACTCAATAGACCTAGATCAAAAACCAATGCAATTGATAAAACAATTCCAAAAACCAAATAAACCAATGTGTGTGTATTCATATGCAAAATTATAATGAGTATGATTTTTTTCTCCATGATTGAAAAAGGACGCCAATCAACATAACGATCAATACTGGAACTAGTACGTTGAGGAATTGCCAGATCGCTTTTTGAGCTTTCACTTTTTCTTTGTCCAACAACCGAAGTACCACTGTTTTATTCCTACTTTCAAACAACTGTTTGTCAGACGATAAATAATCTACACTATTCAATAAAAACTCTCTGTTGGCAAATCGGTAATTTTCCATTGGAATCATTCCCATTGGCATCGGGCCAGTGGTATTGCTAATTTCATTGGTTACAATATCGGCATCGGCTACCACAATTTGTTTGCCTTCTTTTATGGCATTGGGTAAAAATGCTTTGCCCGTATTTCGTTGAACCGAATCGATTACAGTTTGAGGCAATCGATTGGCAAATAAGGAACTGAATTTTCCTTCGAGCATTACTGCCACTGGCACATAACTTTTATTGAATGAATACAAATCTTCTTCGCTTTGCACACTGGCCAATGAAACAATTGCAGGCGAACTGATTCTTCTGCTATTGGTATCGGATGCCAATAAAATGGTCTTACGAATTCCCTTCGCCATTACCGTATCTATACTTGATGGAAATATCGGCAATACTCTATCGATATTTTGAGAAATGGGATTAGGAGTTCTTGCAGAGAGAAATGGATAATAAGGCCATGGCAATCGCTGCATACGAACTGACCCATCAGGATTCTTACCCACTACCAAAGGTATTTTTGAGCAATTCAAATCTTGCAATAAATCGGAATTGATGCGCACGCCATATTTAAACAATAATTCGTCTAAGCCTAAGTTTCTATCGAAAGCTGTGTATTGACCTTCTGCTCGTTTTAAACTATCTAACTCTGCATATAATTTATCGATGAACCAAATGATATTTCCTCCATTCATTACATACTGATCTAATTTTAGTTGATCTTCTTCGCTGAATGGTTGAGTTGGCTTAACAATCAATAATGTTTGAATAACTGATGCGTCTGGATAAGCCTGTTTCAAATCAAAAACACCTAACCGATAATCGTTGCGCAAACTTTCTCCCAAATCATTCACCGTTAAACCAGTAGGTTCTCCATTACCCACAGTGTAAGCTATTGTTGGAATTGTTTTTCTAATCAACTTATCGATCGCTACAATAAATTTATTTTCGAGTAATGCTTCTGCTGCATTTCTTGTTGCTTCAATATCTTCTTTGGGTTGATCATTGATTACATTATATTGCTGGTAGATCTTTTTACTGCTTCTTAAATCAATTACAATCGGAAATTGATTTTTTTGATAGCGAATAATGGCAGCGGGTGCAATTAATTGACTGGTTGATCTATCTGCTCCATCTTCGCTTTCAATTTTCTCGAATGGAACACCCATTTTTGCCAAACTATCATAGAGTTGAACTTTCAATGAATCATCATTCAGATCATTGGCTGGCTTTTTAAATTCAACTTTAATTAAGTGATGTGCATGTACATTGAATTCGTCCAATATATCTTTTACGGCAATGCTTAATTTCTTATAATCTGCAGGCAAGTCTCCCGACAACAAAACCTCTACATGTATTGTACTGTCTACCTCCGACAATAATTGAAGGGTGGACTCACTTAACGTAAATCGTTTATCCTGGGTTAAATCTACTCTTACCGAAATAAATAATGACGCCAGTATCACCATCATAAATAGGATAGATGCTAATGTCATTGGATATTTCTTTAGCAGCAGTTTCATTTAAGCAATCGACTGTTTGGTGATTTGTACTTTTGTGAAATATAAAAACAAAGTGGTTAATGCAATAAAATAAATCAGGTCTTTTCCATCTATCACTCCCCTGCTCATATTGGCAGTATGCATTTTAATACCAAACAATTGAATATAATAATCGATGCCATTGCTAAAGAATGGCAATTGACTCAAAGCATCTAAACCAATAAATAAAATAAAACACATGAATGCTCCAATGGCAAATGCGGCAATCATATTCTTCACCAAACTGCTTGCAAAAATGCCAATTGCTGCATAAAGGTTCGCTAAAAAAAACAAACTGATATAACTACCAATCGTAGCTCCTAAATCTATTCCTCCAGTAATGCTCAATGATTGCATGGAAACTGCATAAATAGTTGTAGGAACTAAAGCAATAAAAATAATGCACACAACACCCCAGTATTTTCCTAGAACAATTTGGGTTGCACTAAGTGGCAATGTTTGTAAAATTTCGAAACTACCCGAGCGCATTTCTTCTGAAATGGTTCTCATAGTTATTGCGGGAATTAGAAATAACAATAACCAGGGCATCAAATTAAAAAAGCCATTCAAATTGGCATATCCAAAATTGAGCAAACTGGTATCAGGGAACACAAATAACAACAGCCCAGTAATCAACAAAAAGATACCCAACACCATGTAACCGGTGATGGAACTAAAGAACTGTTGCCACTCTTTTTTGCAGATCATCCACATCCCTCAAAACTAAAGTTTTATTGGGCATTTGGCATTTTTACTATCCACATTTATCCTACTTTATGGAATTTTTAGGGGTTCTGCATCTTAATTCAAAATTGATCCCCTCTAATCTAAAACACAAACTCATGAGATTGAAAATCTACCTACTCACCATGCTCCTTCTCGGAATGGGCATTTTTGCAATTGC
>REAV01000041.1 GCA_004294465.1 Sphingobacteriia bacterium
CCTGATAAAATTCAATATGCAGTTGAATTATTTGTAAGCCCTATGGATTTGCCTTTATTGCATATTGGAGAACAAGTGCGATTTATTTTTGATGGATTTCCTGCGATTGTATTTACTGGCTGGCCAGAAGCTTCTTATGGTACTTTTGGTGGTGTAATTGCAGCGGTTGAAACATCTGTAAGTGAAAATGGAAAATTCCGGTTATTGGTCATTGAAGACAAAAATGAAAAACCATGGCCAAAGCAATTGAGAATGGGTGGAGGAGCAAATGGAATTGCCTTATTAAATGATGTACCTATTGGCTACGAAATATGGCGAAATATCAATGGGTTTCCGCCAGAGTACTATAAACCTTCCAATAACTCAAAAGAACAATCAAAAAATAAGAAATAGTGGGCATGAAAAGAACGGCATTCATTTTTTTATTGTTGATTGGTTATAGTTTAAAGGCTCAGGTGCTTACGCCAGAAGCTTTTATAGAACAGGTTAGACAAAACCATCCTGTTGCAAAACAAGCAGCCATTCAAATTGAAAAGGCAAAAGCAGATTTATTAAGTGCTCGTGGTGGATTTGATCCTTCCTTTACTTATGAAGCAAGTAGAAAAACATTTGACGGGAAAAATTATTATTTCTATTCTAACCCTGAATTAAAAATACCAACCCGATTTGCAGGGGCTAATATTAAAACTGGTTTGGAGAATAACGGAGGTGCCAATTTAGAATCTGAAGTTACTTCAGGGCAATCCAGTTATTTTGGTTTAGAATTACCAGTTGCAAAAGGCTTGGTTATAGATAAACAAAGAGCCGCCTTACAGCAAGCACAAATTTATCGATCGATGAGTGAGCAGGAACGAAATAGAATGCTCAACGATTTATTATTTGATGCGTATATAGGATATTGGCAATGGACCAGTACCTATCAGATTTATAGTGTCTACACTAAATTTTTACAAATAAGTGCTGATAGATACCGATTGGTAAAATTGGCTTTTGCAAATGGAGATCGTTCGGCCATTGATACTATTGAAGCATTAACGCAAATTCAAAATTTTGAAATGTTGCAAGCCGATGCAAGAGTGAAGTTGAATACAGCAAGTTTAGAATTATCTAATTTTTTATGGACCAATCAGGATAGTGCATACTTGTTGCCAGAAAAAACTGTTCCAGATACCATTCGTTTTGCATTGAATTTATCACCCCAATCTTTAGAGCAATTATTACAAAGAGCCAGTACAGAAAACCCTATTTTAAAATCCTATGATTTTAAATTGAATGCATTAGAAGTAGAAAGAAAATTAAAGTTTCAAAGTATTTTGCCTACCATTAATTTGAAAGCCAATTTATTGAATCAAAATTATAATGTATTTAAAGGTGTTAATGGAGCTTTTTTACAAAACAATAATGCTTGGGGAATAGATATTAAAGTGCCTTTATTCTTAAGAGAAGGAAGAGGAGAGTACAGAAAAGCAAAGTTGAAAATTGAAGAAACCAATTATGAACTAGCTGCTAAAAAATGGGAGATTGAAAATAAAGTAAGAAATTATTTTACAGAAACCAATTTATTGCAACAACAAATCAGGGTTACACAAAATGCATTCAATGGGTTCACCGCTTTACTAAGAGCAGAAAACCTTCGATTTCAAAACGGAGAAAGCTCTTTGTTTTTGATTAATACAAGAGAGAATAAAGTAATTGAAACGGCCGAAAAATTGATCAGCTTAAGATTGAAATATTTGAAAGCCAATTATTCAATCGAATGGTCTGCTGGTATTTTACGCTAGCAATTATTTCTTTTTAAATTTTGCAATAAAGCTTTTGCTGTGTTCACTAATAATGAGCTTCCCGCTAATACCTGCTCTTTCTTTTAAAAGATGATCCCAGTGTTCCGTTCCATGCCAGAATATTTTTTTCAACTCTTTCAATGCTTCAGGATTAGACTGAGATAATGAAGTGGATAAACGAATAATTGAATCATCCATTCCAGCAGAGTCGGCATGCAATTCGGCAAACAATCCTTTTCTTCTTGCCCAGTCTGCAGGACGATACATACTCGCATCGATAGTTAATTGAGAAAAAGCGGATAAACCAATTTTTCGCTCAACTGCTGGCCCAACTACAAAAGGCCCAATACCTACAGCCAATTCACTGAGTTTAACTTCTGCACCTTCACAAGCAATGGCATAATCGGCGGCGGCTGCAATTCCAACTCCTCCTCCTATACATTTACCCTGAACTCTTGCAATAATGATTTTGCCACAGGTTCGCATAGCATTGATCACTTTAGCAAAGCCACTAAAAAACTGTAACCCTTCGGCTTCGTTTTGTATGGCAGCTAATTCATCAAATGAAGCTCCCGCACAAAATATTTTTTCTCCTCCAGATCTAAGTATGATTACTTTAGTACTATCATTGATTCCTTCGCTATGAATTTCTTTTGCCAACGCGTCTAAGATTTTTCCAGGCAAAGAATTGCTTTGCGGATGGAAAAATTCTATGGTAGCAATTCCATGTTCTCTTTCTACTTTAACGTATCCTTCTTTAATTTCTTCTATCATAATGAATATAAAGTTAGTTTTTTCTCGCAACCATGGTTAATATAGTTGCTATTCCTACTAATTCATCCAATTCGTCTATCATTTCAACCATCCATTTTACAATTCCTTTATCAATATCTGTAGGTTCTTTCTTTTCCTGACGAATTTTTTCTTTGCAGGTAAATCGAATATGCATTTCACTGCCAGGGTAAACGGGTTTGGTGAATCTTAGTTCATCAATTCCATAGTTTAATAACACTGGATTCTTTTCATAACTATCCACGAACAATCCTGCAGCCATACTCATTAATAAATATCCATGGGCAACCTGTCTTTCAAACATGGTTCCTGTAAAATCGGTACTATTTAAATGCGCATAAAAATGATCTCCACTTAAATCGGCAAATTGATTGATATCTTCTGCTGTGATTAATCTTTTTTCTGTGATCAATTGATCACCAATTTCCAGTTCTTCGTAATATTTTTTGAATGGATGAATCGTGTTGGTATTGCCAGTTGCACCTTGCTGGTATACTTGACTGATAGCAGTGATCATATCTGGTGACCCTTGAATAGCCACTCTTTGCATATAATGTTTTACACCTCTTAGCCCGCCCATTTCTTCTCCACCACCTGCTCTGCCTGGTCCTCCATGAATCAATAATGGCAATGGTGCTCCATGACCTGTACTTTCTTTAGCACATTGTTCATTCAACACCAAAATTCTACCATGATAGGTACCAGCACCAAGCACATAATCTTTCGCAATATTTTTATCAGCAGTTACGATTGAACTTACCAATGAACCTTTCCCCATTTTAGCTAATACGATTGCTTCTTCTGTATGTTTATATGGCATTAATGTAGCAACCGGACCAAATGGTTCTGTTTCATGTACATCGGTACTTCCGAATGGATTTTCATTCAATAATAATAGCGGGCTCATAAATGCGCCTTTTTCCGCATCTGCATCAACTGCGTTTACACTATCCAGTGAGCCATATATAATTTGTGAACTAGCCAATAATTTTTGTACCTGCTGTTTTACTTCTATGCGTTGAGATTCTCCTGCCAATGATCCCATTCTAACAGTTGCATTGAGCGGGCTTCCTATTACTGTTTGAGCCAATGCTTTTTTCAATGCTATTTGAACAGCTTCTATTTTATTTTCAGGAACAAATATTCTTCTAACAGCAGTACAACGTTGACCAGATTTTGTGGTCATTTCTTTTCTTACTTCTTTAATAAAAATATCCCATTCAGGCATCGATTCATTTACATCTTCTCCTAATACAATACAGTTCAATGAATCTGCTTCCATATTAAATGGAACATTCTCTTCCATTATTTTTTTGCCCGATTTAAGCATCATACCTGTTGTTGCTGATCCGGTAAATGTCACCACATCTTGCGACCCAACTTGATCTAATAAATTTCCTGCACTACCACAAACCAATTGCAATGCACCAGCTGGTAAAATACCTGATGCAATAATTTCTTTTACTACTGCTTCAGTTAAAAAAGAAGTGACCGTTGCAGGTTTAACAATTGCAGGCATTCCGGCCAATAAATTCACCGCAATTTTTTCGAGCATTCCCCAAACAGGGAAATTAAATGCATTGATATGAATAGCAACACCCTCTTTCGGAATCAATAAATGATGTCCCATAAAAGTATTGGCTTTTCCCAAAGGATGTGTTTCTCCATCTAAACAATAAGGAGTATCTGGAAATTTTCTTCTCAGAGATGCATAAGCAAATAAATTTCCAATACCTCCTTCAATATCTACCCAACTATCGGCCTTTGTTGCTCCTGTTTGGTAGCTTACCGTGTATAGTTTGTCTAAATGTTCTCTTAAATGAAGCGCCAAGGCTCGAAGCATTAATCCTCTCTCGTGAAAGCTCATCTTGCGCAATGCAGGGTTTCCCTGGTTTCTGGCATAGTGCACCACTTGCGCAAAATCAATGCCCTTTGTGGTTGCATTGGCAATCGGCACCCCTGTATAAGCATTGTACAATAATTGCCCATCTCCATCACCCTTGATCCATTTTCCTAAAATATAATTTTCAACCGTATACATAGCTGTTTTTTAATCGTCACAAAGCTAACGATTGATAGTTTACAAGTATAGATAGGGCAAAAAAAATCCCGTTCAAGATATTATCCAGAACGGGAAAGCAGTTGGTTATTGGTCAAAAACTTTTAAAAGTCTTACTAATTAGACATCCTTTTGTCTATTTCGCTGCAAAGAGATGAAAAAATTTCTTCTACTGTTCCTTCACCCTTCAAATGCACTACTTTATTGAACTGGCCATAGTAATTGGCAACAACAGTGGTTTTTTCCTGGTATTCTTTGATTCTAGCTCTGATTACTTCTTCATTGGTATCATCACTTCTGCCGCTGGTCAACCCTCTATTGAGTAATCTTTTTACCAATTCTTCTTCACTTACATCCATGGCAAGAACAACGCCTATTTCAGCGTTTTTTAGCTTGAGTAATTTATCTAAGGCCTCGCTTTGAGCGGTTGTACGTGGAAATCCATCAAATAAGAAACCTTTTGCGTGAGGGTTATTTTCTAAAGCAGAACTAATCATTCCAACAACTACTTCGTCTGGCACCAATTGGCCTTTGTCCATAATGGTTTTGGCTTCAATTCCTAGAGGGGTTTTGTTAGCTATTTCACTTCTAAGTAAATCACCAGTGGATAAATGCTTAAGTCCGTATGCCGCAATTAGTTTTTCACTTTGCGTACCTTTACCACTTCCCGGAGGTCCGAATAAAATAATATTAAACATGGACGTACTAACCTTAATTGAAGAGCAAATATAAGACCTGTAGTTTAAAAAACATTTAACAATTGCATGAAATGATTGAAATCATTCATTTTATTCAATAAATAGCCATTTTAGCAAATAGATAACAAACTAAATTGAATTTGGTACGTAAATAGAGAAACAAAAGCCATAAAACTATGAAATTATTTATTTATTTAATATGTTCAATTTGCCTCCTGCAGTCTTGTATTGGGCAAGAAAACAAATCAAAAACCAACAAAATGGATAGCACAGAAAAATCAAAAAACCCATATTACTCCAAAACCGAGCAATCTAAGTTGGCAGTAAAAGACGATGACTGGAAAAAAGTATTGTCTCCAGAAGTATATTATATAGCCAGAGAAAAAGGAACTGAGCGTGCATGGACCAGCAAGTTTGAAGCATTTAAAGAAGCAGGCACTTATTATTGCGCTGTTTGTGGTAATGCATTGTTTAAAAGCGATACCAAATTTGATAGCGGATGTGGATGGCCAAGTTTTTACGAACCCATTTCTAAAGGATCGATTATTTATTTACCCGA
>REAV01000042.1 GCA_004294465.1 Sphingobacteriia bacterium
AATTACGATCAGAAGTTTTATTGAATGAACGTAAACAACGAAAGTTGTTTGAGCCCCAACTAGTTGGGGCGAGTTCTTTCATTGTAGCAGAACAAATAAATCTACCGTAATTTTTAAGCAGGCCTGTTGGGAGATTATAAGTAGTGATTTATTTTATCTCCCCAACCATTTCTGCAGGAATCACCCATGCGTCAAACTCTTCAGGAGTTACATAACCCAATTTTACCGCCATTTCTTTTAAGGTAGTATGTTCTTTATGCGCTTTCTGAGCAATTTCAGCAGCTTTATAATAGCCAATTTTGGTATTTAATGCAGTCACCAACATCAAACTATTGTCTACATGTTTTTTAATATTTGCTTCAATTGGCTCAATACCTATGGCGCATTTATCATTAAAGCTCTCACATCCATCTCCAATTAAACGAGCGCTGTGTAAGAAATTATAGATCATTACTGGCTTGAATACATTCAATTCAAAATGACCCATTGATCCACCAATATTAATGGCCACATCATTGCCCATTACCTGTGCAGCAATCATAGTAAGCGCTTCACATTGTGTTGGGTTTACTTTACCTGGCATTATAGAAGAACCAGGTTCATTGTCTGGAATAAATAATTCTCCAATTCCACTGCGTGGTCCTGAAGAAAGCATTCGAATATCATTGGCAATTTTCATTAAACTAACTGCTACAGTTTTTAATGCACCATGCGCTTCTACAATTGCATCATGAGCCGCCAATGCTTCAAACTTATTTTCAGCAGTCACAAATGGTAAACCTGTTAAAGCAGCAATATGTTTGGCTACATTTACATCATATCCTTTTGGAGTATTGATTCCGGTACCAACAGCAGTTCCTCCTAAAGCCAATTCACTTAAATGACTCAAAGAATTGTTGATCGCTTTTAATCCATGATTCAGTTGAGCTACATAGCCACTGATCTCTTGACCAACTGTTAAAGGAGTTGCATCCATAAAATGCGTGCGGCCAATTTTCACTACATGCATGAAAGCCTTACTCTTAGCTGCTAAAGTGTCTCTTAATTTTTCAATCCCTGGAATAGTAGTGCCCAATAATATTTTATAAGCTGCAATATGCATGGCTGTTGGAAAAGTATCATTAGAACTCTGCGACTTATTTACATCATCGTTAGGATGCAAGAATTTGTCTTTGTCATTTAGCGAACCTCCTTTTAATACATGACCTCTATATGCAATTACTTCATTCACATTCATATTGCTCTGTGTACCGCTACCAGTTTGCCATACTACCAATGGAAATTGATCGTTCAATTTACCCGACAATATTTCATCACATACAGTTCCTATCAAAGCTGCTTTTTCTTCTGGCAATACACCTGCATCTCTATTGGTAAATGCCGCTGCTTTTTTTAAATATGCAAATGCCTCGATAATTTCTTTCGGCATTTTATTGATATCCTGCGCAATTTTAAAATTGTCAATACTGCGTTGTGTTTGAGCTCCCCAATATACATTGGCAGGCACCTGCACCTCACCCATGGTATCTTTTTCTATTCTGTATTCCATTGTTATTGATTTTGAGACGCAAAGTTACCAAAATTGATGTGCGAATAATGGTATTTTTAAGTAATTTTCATGACTATAAATTAAACAAGATGAAAAAAATCATTTTAGTATTTGCCTTTTTAGGTATGTTTTTATTGCAAATTGTTGCACAGAGTAAAAATCAGTGGCAAAATGCAAGCTCTGGTGGATACAATTATAAAACGGTAGCAGGTGATCCAATTAAAGCTAGGTTTTACACACTCAAAAACGGGTTAACCGTTATTTTATCACCCAATAAAAAAGAACCAAGAATTTCCTTTCAAATTGCGGTTAGAGCAGGAAGTAATACCGATCCAGCAGACCATACTGGATTGGCCCATTATTTGGAACATTTATTGTTTAAAGGAACAGATCAATTCGGTACCTTAAATTGGGCTGCCGAAAAACCATTATTAGATCAAATTGATCAATTGTACGATCAGTACAATCGTACAACAGATGTTGCAAAAAGGAAAGAAATTTATAAAGAAATTGATCGTGTATCTGGAGAAGCAGCTAAATTTTCCATTGCAAACGAATACGATAAAATGATGTCATCTATTGGTTCTCAGGGAACCAATGCGCATACTTGGTACGAAGAAACAGTTTATGAAGAAGATATTCCTGCCAATGCAGTGGATAAATTTTTAGATGTGCAAGCAGAAAGATTTAGAAACCCCATTCTCCGGATTTTTCATACCGAATTAGAAGCCGTATATGAAGAAAAAAATAGGGGGCTAGATAACGATGCATCTAAAGTTAATGAAATAGGATGGGCCAATATTTTCCCTACGCATAATTATGGACAGCAAACCACTATCGGAACAATAGAGCATTTAAAAAATCCATCTTTGATTGCCATCAGAGCATTTTACAATAAGTATTATGTTCCTAATAATATGGCATTGGTATTAAGTGGCGATTTTAATCCTGATGAAATGATTAAAAAAATCGATGCCAAATTCAGTTTCATGCAATCCAAGCCATTTCAGGAATATAAAGGGCCAAAAGAAGCACCTATTAAGGGGCCTATTGTGAAAGAAGTTTTCGGACCAAGTGCTGAATCTGTTCGATTATTTTATAGAATCAATGCGAATCATTCTAGAGACGCTGTTTTGACAGAATTAGCTGCAAAAATATTGAGCAATGGAAAAGCTGGTTTAATGGATTTAAATTTGAATAAACAACAGAAGTTACAATCGGCTGGAGTTGGATTAACTCAACAGAAAGACTATGGTGTATTACAAGTGGTAGCTACACCTAAACAAGGGCAATCTTTGGATGAAGCAAAAGCATTGATTTTGGAACAAATTGCCATTTTGAAAAAAGGTGATTTTGATCAAAATTTAATTCAAGCAATTGCCGCCAATGAAAAATTAAATGTTCAGCAAAATCTGGAAGAAAACTGGTTTCGTGTGGGAGAATTAGTGGATGCTTATATTAAACACAAGGGGAATGAATGGGATCAGGATGTTGCTTTTAACGAAGTAGTCAGTTCAGTAACTAAGCAAGAATTGGTAGACTTTGCCAATCGTTTTTTTGCTGATGATAATTATGTAATTGTATACAAAAGAAAGGGAGAAGACAAGAGTATAGTTAAAGTTGAAAAACCTAGTATTACTCCCGTAGAAACCAATTCAGATAAACAGTCGGCATATGTAAAAAACTTTATTGCAAAACCACAGTCCAAGCTTTCCCCAGTTTGGGTAGATTACAATACCCAAATTAAAAAAGGCACTGTTGGTACCAATGCACTTTTATATACACCGAATACTACCAATACTATATTTAGAATGTATTATCGTTTTCCTATGGGAAACTGGAATAGTAAAACCTTGGGCATTGCTTTGCAATATTTGCAATTCTTAGGAAATGGCAAAAGCAGTTCAGAAGAAATCAGTAAACAGTTTTATAATTTAGCTTGTTCATTTAATACAGGGACAGGCAATGATGAAACGACCATCACTTTAACTGGTTTGCAACAGAATTTTGAGAAAGCTACTGAATTATTAGAAAGCTTAATTCGAAATTGTCAGCCAGATGAAGCTGCATTGGTTGGTTTGAAAAATAGAATTTCAAAAGCAAGGGCGAATAATAAACTGAATAAAGGAGCCATTGCAAACGCATTAAGGAGTTATGCTACTTATGGCTCAGATAATCCATTTAATTATACATTAACCGATGCAGAACTTGCAGGTATTACTGCTGAAAGTTTGGTAAAACAATTGCATGAACTATTCAATTATACGCATACTATTTTATATTATGGGCCAACTGAGTTCACTGTGATCAATTCAACTTTAACTAAAATACATCAAGGCGCAACTACTCCTTTAAACATTCCGTCAGCTAAAGTTTTCAAAAGAACGGAACAAACAAAGAATGAAGTATTGTTTGCCAATTATGATATGGTACAGGCAGAGATTTATTGGATTAGAAACCTCAATAATTATAATCCTGGGGAAGAATCTGTTATGAATGCTTTCAATGGTTTTTTTGGAAATGGTATGGGAAATATTGTGTTTCAAACAATAAGAGAATCGAAAGCATTGGCTTACTCAACTTATGCTTCTATGCAGGCTCCTACAAGAAAAGATGATCGATTTTCTGCTGTTGCATATGTAGGAACTCAAGCAGATAAATTAAATGAAAGTATCGTTAGCATGAATGAATTGTTGGATGTGTTACCCATGAATGAGCAGAATTTCTCCAACAGTATGAAGAGTATGTTTAAAGACATAGAAACGGAAAGAATCAGTAAGGATGGAATATTATTGAGTTATTTGGCTGCAAAAAAGAAAGGTTGGAACGAAGACCCACGTAAATCTTATTATGCAGCGTATCAAACTTTAAAACCCTCCGATCTAGTACAATACCATAACAATAATCTGAGCAAGAAAAATTATACTTATTGTATTGTGGCTAATGACAAAAAAGTAAAAGAAGAAGATTTGGCCAAATATGGTATAGTAAAAAAGCTCGGCTTAACCGAGCTCTTTGGATACTAATTCATCTATACATTTATTTACCAGTGAACACCGCTTTCCTTTTCTCAAGGAAGGCGGTTGTTCCTTCTTTCATATCTGCAGTATCAAATGAATTGCCGAAAGCGTCAACTTCCACTTGATACCCATTCTTGGTTTCATCAAAAACGGCATTAGCCGATTCAATACATGCTGCAATAGCCAATGGTGCTTTGCTATTGATCACCGTTAAAATGCTTATAGCTTTTGCTAATAATTCTTCTGCTGGTACTACATAATTGACCAATCCATATTGTAATGCAGTTGATGCGTCAATCATTCCTGCGCTCATCAACAATTCCATTGCTCTTCCTTTTCCAATCAATTGCACCAATCTTTGAGTGCCACCATAGCCAGGAATCAAACCCAGATTCACTTCTGGCTGTCCGAACTTTGCATTTGCAGAAGCAATTCTAAAATGACAACTCATGGCCAATTCGCATCCTCCACCCAAAGCAAAACCATTCACCGCTGCAACAACTGGTTTTGGACAATTTTCAATTCTAAAGAAAGTTGCCTGACCATCTGCTGATAATTTCATGGCTTCTTGCTTGCTGAATTTGCTGAACTCACTAATATCTGCACCAGCAACAAAAGCTTTTTCGCCTGTACCAGTTATAATCACAGATTTAATGGATTCATTGGTGTTCACTTCATCAAATGCCAAATTTAATTCAGCAAATACCGCCATATTCAATGCGTTCAATTTATCAGGACGGTTGATGGTAATGGTAAAAATGCCAGCTTCTAATGAAGTTAATAATGTTTGGTATGCCATGTTGATTGTTTAAAAATTACGATGCTTGCTTACCCATTCGCTGATATACTCTGCAATGGTTGTGGTAGTGGTGCCGGGAGCAAAAAGCTTGCCTACACCCATATCATTTAAAACTTTCATGTCGTCGTCTGGAATAATGCCTCCGCCAGTAAGTAATACATCATTCATTCCTTTTTCCTTCATGAGCGTAATTACTTTTGGGAATACGGTCATATGAGCACCACTTAAAATACTAATGCCAATAGCGTCTACGTCTTCTTGTAATGCAGCGTTCACCACCATTTCGGGGTTGAAACGGCAGAGGTGCAGGATCTCTTTCATTTCAAACCAATCGAGGTGTTTTTTGGCAAAATCACATTTTCCGAGAAACGTTCTTCTATAAAGAATAGTACTCGGTTTATAAAAACGAAAATAACTCTGCTGAATAGATCCATTGAAATTATATTGACGCGGTCCAAGGAGCCCAATATCGGGATTACTCTTCAAATAGTCGAGCATTTCTCCTAAGGCACCTTCA
>REAV01000043.1 GCA_004294465.1 Sphingobacteriia bacterium
ACAGTGGATCAGGCAGGAAATGTTATTGCTGCGATGGTGAATCCTAAAGGAACCACTACCACCAATACCAATATTCGCAATATCGCACTACGTAAAGCCAGAACACTTAAACTCAATAGTGGCGACACAGAAGAACAAACTGGCACATTGGTTTTCAATTTTAAACTGCGTAATTAATTTAATTGCATCTTTGTAATGCAATGACTTATCAAGAAACGGTTGAATATCTTTTTAATAAACTGCCGATGTTTAGCAGACTGGGTGCAGCTGCTTATAAAAAAGACCTGACCAATACCATTTTGTTATGCGAAGCCATTGGCAATCCGCACAAAAAGTTCAGGACCATTCATGTTGCAGGAACCAATGGCAAAGGTAGTACCAGCCATATGCTAGCGGCCATTTTGCAAACTGCAGGATATAAAACAGGATTATATACATCTCCTCATTTACACGATTTTAGAGAAAGGATCAAAATCAATGGTGCACTGTGTACAGAAGATTTTGTTGTAAACTTTACGCAAAAAATTCAACCACAAATAGAATTACTAGAACCATCTTTTTTTGAGATCACGGTTGCGATGGCATTCGATTATTTTGCGCAGCAAGAAGTAGATATTGCCGTAATTGAAGTTGGATTAGGCGGTCGTTTAGACAGTACCAATATTATTAATCCCGAAATAAGTGTTATCACCAATATTGGCTGGGATCATATGAATTTATTGGGTAATTCACTGGAAGCCATCGCTGGAGAAAAAGCAGGAATCATCAAAACACATATACCTGTAATTATTGGAGAATTTATTGCAGAAACAAAACCGGTATTTGACGCAGCTGCCATCAATAGCCCCATCATTTACGCACAAGAAAAAAGATATGTAAGCGATTGGGTGAATGAAGACAATCATTTAAGAATTACTGTAGTAGAAAAAGAAAAAAATGAATACGAGTCTTATTTACTGGACCTCCCAGGATTATACCAGGCCAAAAATTTGATCACCGTTTTAGAAGCATGTTCCGAATTGATCAGATTGGGATGGAATATTACTGCATCTCATACTCATAAAGCTTTGCAATCGGTAAAGCATTTAACTGGATTACACGGCAGATGGGAAATCATTCACCATCAACCAACAGTGGTGATGGATGTTGGGCATAATGCAGATGGCATTCGAGCAATCAATCAACAATTGGAATTGAGCAATTACCGGCACTTGCATATTGTAATTGGAATGGTGAAAGACAAAGACATCACTGCTGTTTTGCAATTACTACCAACCCATGCAAGTTATTATTTTACCAAAGCACAAATTCCGAGGGCAATGGATGAAATCGCTTTGCAAGAAGCCGCATTTGCATATGGTCTAAAAGGTCAATCATTTATTGAAGTGAATGATGCCATCAAAGAAGCTTTGTTTCATGCAGCACCTAATGATTTGATATTGATCTGTGGTAGTGTGTTTTTAGTGGGCGAAGTGAACACAAAATTATGGAGCAACTAACCAACCCAATTTTATTGCAGCAGCAAACTTAGCTCCCAATTGTGTTCCATGCGTAAATTCATTATTCAATAAGCGTTGCATAAACTCCGATTTGGAATATTTGATCAATTCAATGTCTTCAAACTGGTCTAGTGCAATTTCCCGATTCTGTACCGCATTTTTGGCCAGAAAAAACCAGGCTTGATTATTTTCTAATGGCGGATTGGGACTAATGGTGAATAAGCATTCTATTTGATCAGAAGTATATCCCGTTTCTTCTTGCATTTCCCTAGCCGCTGCAACCATTGGGTCTTCCCCTTTATCAATCATGCCCCCAGGCATTTCAATGGAGATGATTCCAGCAGCATGTCGGTATTGTTTCACCATGATCACTTCATCAGCAGCTGTAACCAGAAATACATTGCAAAAATTGGGAACTTCTACAATTATATAAGGATCGATAATTTGTCCATCAGGAAGTTTGCAAGCTTCTTCTTTTATTGTCAACCATTTTTTCTGAAAGACTATTTCAGAAGACAGGATTTCCCATTTTTGAATCATAGAAGCACTTTAAAAAATCACTAATTTTTCCATTTTCATCAGTGCATACATGATGGTTGTTGTTTGCATCGATTGAACAAAAGCCTGTTTTTTAAATAGATCAATGAATTCATCCCATTCTAATAATTGCACTTCAATTTCTTCATCGGCATCGAGAACAACAGATGATCAAATCGATAACCCGTTTCTTCCAATAATTCTCTGGACATGGCAGCTTCTAAACTTGGATCAGCTGCATCCACACAACCACCAGGCAATTCCAGTGCAATCACATCTAAGCCAGGACGATATACTTTTTCTACAATTACTTTTCCGTCTCTGGTAATAGCCAATGCAGTTGCATAATCCGGAAAACCATAAATATAAAATGGCTCAATGGTGGTTCCATCTGCTTTTTCGTATGCATTTTTTCTTACATCGGCCCAACGATCTTTCACCAATTGCTCCGATTGAATTAAACGCCATTTTTTTGATTGCATTACCAGTTTTTTTGTTCGCGAAGTGAAGTAATATGTGCAGTATGATGTTTTCCATGCCATGCATACATTCCCAACAGAAACCACAAACTCATGTCTCTTTTGCTTTCGGGATGGTGCACTTCACGCATCCATTGTTCATCTGAAAAATTTCTTATAGCAATATACCAGCGCTGATGCAAGGCATGCAATAAAGTAAGCGATACATTAATAGGCAATTGTTTTACATCTTCCAACAATGTCCAGGCGTTTTCTAAATAAGGTTTAATGGTGGGTTTATCTTCTGTTAATCCCAACTTGAATCGGCAATAGGCATTCATATGACTATCTGCCAGATGATGCACCACTTCATGCAAGGTCCAGCCACCATCTCTATAAGGAGTATGCAATTGTGCTTCATCTAAATTATTGACAGCACGTTCTAATTCTTCCGGAAGAAAATGAATATCCAATAACCATTTTTCTTTTTGTTCTTGTGAAAATGGTTGTGGCTGAAATTTACCGATGGGATATCTTGGATCTATCATAGAATTATGAATTAAGAATTATGAATTATGAGATATGAGTTAAGAGATATGAGATATGAGATACATTTTATCTTTTATCTTTTATCTCTTATCTCTTATCTCTTATCTCTTATCTCTTATCTTTTATCCTGCTCGGAGTTCATGGCCTGTTAATTGAATAAATACGTCT
Source organism: Sphingobacteriia bacterium (assembly GCA_004294465.1). Lineage (GTDB taxonomy): Bacteria > Bacteroidota > Bacteroidia > Chitinophagales > Chitinophagaceae > Sediminibacterium. The sequence continues at coordinate 3,212 of REAV01000043.1, forward strand.
TCTAAATTGGCTTTCTTTACCTCTTTAGGTCGTTCAAATCCGGTGGCCACTAATTCGTCAATCATTTTATCTGGGCTATTAAGGGCAATGATTTTACCGCTATCAATAATTGCTACTCGATCACACAATACTTCCGCTTCATCCATATAATGTGTTGTAATAATTACTGTAGTGCCCTTTGCACGGATGTCTCTGATCAAATCCCATAAATTTCTTCTTGCTTGAGGATCTAACCCTGTAGTGGGTTCATCTAAAAAAATAATTTTCGGATGATTGATCAAAGTGGTTGCAATAGAGAAACGTTGTTTTTGGCCGCCACTCATTTCTTTGTATTTGGACTTGGCTTTATCCCTCAAATTCACCATATCCAATAAGGCCATTGGGTCTACTTCTTCGTTGTAAAGCCCGGCAAATAAATGCAAAAGCTCTGTAAGCGTTAAGCTGGGATAAAATCCTGAAGTTTGTAATTGAACCCCGATTATTTTTTTTATTTCATTGGGAGACTTATCTAAATTCAATCCATCTACCATTACTTCACCACTTGTTTTTTCGCGAAGGGTTTCAATGATCTCTAAAGTGGTGGATTTACCAGCCCCATTCGGCCCTAGCAGACCAAAGATCTCTCCTTCCATCACATCAAAACTAATTCCTTTCACTGCATGGAATTCGCTATATTTTTTATGAAGGTCTTTTACGCTAATGATTACTTTACTCATTGATTTAAAATTTATAGACCAACCCTGCAGATTGATTTCCTAATCCAATTCCGAGGGATGCAGTATTGTATTGTTTATTAAAAATTGCAATGGCCATTTGTAAATTTCGTTGACTGGATAAAGTAAAATAGCCTCCTGCAATAGAAGTCAATAGTCCTCCGCCAATCATTCCCCAGCCAAAACTTTTTGTGTCGCCTGATAAATTATTTACTCCAACAAGTATGCTCAAGACTCCTACTACACCCAAGGATTGACCTACAATTTTATTGGTTTGGTGTTTACTGTACAATTTCAATAATTCAGCATCCCCTGTTCTATAAAACAAATGCTTGAACTCATTGCTCCCTCTAAATACACTATCATGATAAATGATATTATTCGGTTTTGGTCCAATTAAGTAATTCATTCCTTTGGGATTGAATTTTTGTTGTGCATTTACAAGTAATCCTATAAACACAAAACCAATGATCATCAAAAATTGCTTCATAATTAAATTTTTATTCCAGACACTTCTTCTAATTCGTTCATCATTTCTTTACTTCCAATAAACAATGGAGTTCGCTGGTGCAAAGTGGTCGGTTGAATATCTAAGATCCGTTGAGTTCCACTCGTTGCAGCTCCACCAGCCACTTCTACAATAAATGCAAATGGATTGGCTTCGTACAACAACCTCAATTTACCATTCGGCTTATCCGTTGTTCCAGGATACATAAAAATGCCTCCTTTGATTAAATTACGGTGCACATCGGCTACCATACTACCAATATATCTTTGCGTATAAGGACCGCCCGTTTCTTTGGTCTTTTTCTGACAACCATCAATGTATTTTCTGACTCCTTCGTTGTATTGAAAAAAGTTACCATGATTCACTGAATAAAATTTACCAGATGGAGGACATTGAATATCTGGATGACTCAGCGTGAATTCTCCAATGGAAGGATCTAAAGTAAAACCATTCACTCCCCTTCTGGTTGCATAAACAAACATGGTACTCGATCCATAAATCACATACCCTGCAGCTACTTGATTTTTTCCTGCCTGCAGAAAATCTTCTTGCGTACAAGGTTTTCCTAATTCACTCACTCTGCGGTATACGCCAAAAATGGTTCCGATAGATACGTTCACATCAATATTACCGCTTCCATCCAAAGGATCCATGTGAACAATGTATTTACTGTTATTACTCAGCTCATCATCAAAAACCACAAAATCATCTAATTCCTCACTTCCCACCCCAGCGCAACTGATTCCATGTTGCAAAACCCCTAAAAATTGGTTATTGGCAAAAATGTCCAGCTTTTTTACATCTTCTCCCTGAACATTTACACTTCCAATATCTCCTAAAATATCCACTAAACCAGCTTTATTCACTTCAACATTTACTCTTTTTGCTGCCAAAGCAAGGTCTCTCAACAAGCGGCTTAGTTCTCCTGTAGCTGTTGGAAACTGTCTTAACTGTTGAAGGGTAAATTCATCTAAAGTGAGTACTTTTCTATTAACATTCATATTTCAGCTCGTTTACATAAAGATAAGATGCAAGTGCCAAATGATGGCTATTTTTTGGCAGTTTACGCTCCGTATATTTGCAAACACCGGAAAACTATTCAACCGGTTATAAAGTATGCAGATTTTTAAGTTTGGAGGAGCCAGCGTTAATAGTATTGACAGGATCAAACAGGTAAGTGAGATCGTCAAAACCAATAATCATGAACCATTGGTGATCATCATTTCTGCGATGGGTAAAACTACCAATGGTTTAGAAAAAGTAGTGAATGCTTTTTTTGATGAACAAAAAGAAAATGCATTGCAATTATTTGAAATTGTAAAACAACAGCATCTCAGTACTGCCAAATATTTATTGGTTACACATTACAATCAATGCTATGTACAATTGAATGATTTTTTCACAGAAGTAGAATGGTTATTACACGACAAACCAGTGAGATCATACGATTATTATTACGATCAAATTGTTTGTTCGGGAGAATTAATGAGCACTTGCATTATCAGCCATTATTTTACAGAAGTTGGAATTAATAACACCTGGTTAGATGTAAGAGATCTGATCAGAACGGATAATAATTTTAGAGATGCTGCTATTGACTGGGAATTTAGTTCAGCAAAAATCAATGCAGCTATTCAAGATCCGATTACCATTACACAAGGATTTATTGGCGCTACTTATGATAATGAAAGCACCACATTAGGAAGAGAAGGAAGTGATTATTCTGCTGCCGTTTTTGCAAATATATTAGCCGCCAAAAATGTGACCATCTGGAAGGATGTGGAAGGCGTTATGAGTGCCGACCCTAAAGCATTTCCCGAAGCAAGTTTAATGAGTGAATTGAGCTATAATGAAGTAATAGAAATGGCATTTTATGGAGCACAAGTGATACATCCAAAAACCATCAAACCACTTCAAAATAAACGTATCCCATTATTGGTGAAATGTTTTTTAGACCCAAGTTTACCCGGCACTATAATACATAGTAAAAGCAAAAAAGACTTACCCCCTATTACTGTAGTGAAGGCGCAACAAGTATTAATGCATTTATCAACCCAGGATTTTTCTTTTATTGGAGAAGAACCAATGAGTGCGCTTTACCAGCTTTTTGGCAAACTAAAAATCAAACCCAATCTCATTCAAACAGGTGCAGTCAGTTTACAAGTTTGCCTGGATGATCATGCAACAAAAATTGATTTACTGGCCCAGGAGGCAAGTGTATTTTTTGATGTGCAAGTAGAAAAAAATTGTCAATTATTAACCATCCGACATTACACACCAGTCATTGTTGAACGATTCATCGAAAACAAAAATATTATACTGAGGCAACAAACCAGCGAAACCATTCAATTATTGTATAGTTAAATTACTGGTTGTTTAAAGGGAACATAGAATAGTCGCCCTTATTATTGACTGTAATGAACGGGAGCTTTTTATTTGCATCGAAATAATCAAACACTGTTTGTAACTGCAGGGTCAATTCTTTATACTGTTCGTCTTCGTCAGTAATTTTTTGCAGCACCGATTTACTTTTAGCATTATTAAATCTGATAGGGAAAATATGTACAGGAATAAATGATTGTCCGGCTTCATTGGCCAATGCGGCCAATATATACAGTTCTTCCATTTGTTGATTTTGAATGGGTATACATCCAACAGTAGTGCAGGTTCCATGAATATAAATTTCATTCCCCGGATTTTGAAAACCACTTTTTATTTTGTCTGAAGCGTTGGGATAATTGATACCCAGTGATAAATGAAATTGACTTTTGGGATTGAATTCGTTGATATAATAAATTCCTTCTGGCACCTGGTAATCTCCCTCTACTCTTTTAGGACCTAAAGAGCCAGAGAGCGCGCATACTTTATAGGTTTTGAATAGAACAAATGGTTCGTTGCTATTATTCCTTGCCCAAACTTCTAATTGACTGTCGTATTTAAAACTACGCAGATACAATTGCTGTATGGGCCATTGAATGCCCAGTGCATGGCATTGCTGTTTTAATTGATTTTTTTTTGATTTGTACGCAGTTGCCACACGCGGATAACTTAACTGCTTCTTGATGAAAGAAGATTGCGCCATACTTGTTGTTGCAAAACAAATAAGGAAACAGATCAGTTTCAATGGAAACATAGTGCCAACAGATTGAGACAGAAAGTTACTACAAAAACCTTAACTGTACATTTCAGCGCGCAACTCTTTTACTCGGGGATCTTCCATGTATTCATCGAAGGTCATCAATCGATCAATAATTCCTTTAGGGGTTATTTCAATGATTCTATTGGCCACAGTTTGCATAAAAGTGTGGTCATGAGAAGTAATGAATACAATTCCAGGGAATGTTTGACAGCCTTCGTTGAAACTTTGAATGCTTTCCAGATCTAAGTGATTGGTAGGTTGATCTAAGATCACCACATTCGGATTTTGTAACATCATACGGCTTACCATACAACGTACTTTTTCTCCTCCA
>REAV01000044.1 GCA_004294465.1 Sphingobacteriia bacterium
CAACTAAACGCAGATGCTCAGGAGAACGCGGCAGCAACAGAAGCTGTTGAGATTCCTACTGCGACAACAAAAGCACCTGAAGTTGCGCCAGTAATTGAAACTGCACACGATGATTTTGATTGGAGTATCGACAAGCGTAATGTAAGTCATTATGCAGAAGCTGAGCGTGTTAAGTACGACAAAGTGTACGATAACACATTCATTCAAATTGAAGATGCAGAAATCGTAAAAGGATTGGTAGTTGCTTTAACAAAAACAGATGTTGTAATCAATATCGGTTTTAAGAGTGATGGCCTTGTTTCTTTAAACGAATTCCGTGATGTTCAAGGTTTGAAAGTTGGAGACGAAGTAGAGGTAATGGTTGTAGAAAAAGAAGACCGTTTAGGTAATCTTCACTTAAGCCGCAAATCTGCAAGAATCTTCCGTGCTTGGGAAAGAATTGTAGAAGTACATAAAACAGGAGAAGTAGTTACAGGTACTGTTACCAGCAAAACCAAAGGTGGTTTGATTGTAGACGTATTTGGAATGGAAACTTTCTTACCTGGTTCTCAGATTGATGTGAAGCCTGTTACTGATTACGATCAGTTTGTAGGTAAAACCATGGAATTTAAAGTGGTTAAAATCAACGAAACAATTAAGAATGCCGTTGTATCTCACAAAGCCCTAATTGAAAGCGATATCGAAGCACAACGTGCAGAGATCATGAGCAAATTAGAGAAAGGTCAAGTATTAGAAGGTGTTGTTAAAAACATCACTGATTTTGGTGCTTTCATGGATTTAGGTGGATTAGACGGATTGTTATACATCACCGATATTTCTTGGGGTAGAATTTCTCACCCAGGTGAAGTGGTGAAAATGGATCAAAAATTACAAGTGGTTGTTTTAGACTTTGATGATGATAAAAAACGTATCAGCTTAGGATTGAAACAATTGACTCCACATCCTTGGGATGTTTTACCAGAAGGATTGGCTGAAGGAACAGTTGTAAAAGGTAAAGTAGTAAATATTGAAGATTACGGTGCATTCCTTGAAATTCAACCTGGTGTTGAAGGATTGGTGCACGTATCTGAAATCACTTGGGCAAATACTCCAATCAATGCGAAGGAATTCTTCAAATTAGGTGATGAGCATGAAGCAAAAGTGGTAACCTTAGATAAGGATGCTCGTAAAATGAGCTTGAGCATCAAGCAAATGAGTCAAGATCCTTGGAATACCATCGAAAACAAATTCCCTGAAAACAGTAAGCACAAAGGTTTGGTGAAAAACATCACTCCTTATGGCGTATTTGTTGAAATGGAGCCAGGTATTGGTGGAATGATTCATATCAGCGATTTAAGCTGGTTGAAGCGTTTCAATCACCCAACTGATTATACCAAAGTAGGTGAGTCTATTGATATCATTATCTTAAGCATTGATAAAGAGAATCGCAAATTGCAATTAGGTCACAAGCAATTAGAAGAAGATCCTTGGAATGCCTTGGAAGAAACATTTGCTATTGGTTCGATCCATGAAGGTACTGTTACCCGTAAGGACGACAAAGGTGCGTTGGTTCAATTACAGTATGGTTTAGAAGGATTTGCCCCTAACCGTCATCTAAACAAAGAAGATGGTTCTCAGGTTAAATCTGATGAAACTGCACAGTTTGTTGTTATTGAATTTGATCGCAACGAAAAGCGCATTGTTTTAAGTCATGCCCGTATTTGGGAGCAGCATATTGCAGAAGAGAAAGAAGTAGCGAAGAAAGAAGCAAAAGCTGAATCTGATAATACTAAGAAAGCAGTTAAAAATATCCAAGCTAAAGTAGAGAAATCTACATTGGGTGATTTAGGTGCTTTGGCAGAGATTAAAGCTAAATTACAGGAAGGAGAGGGTGATACTAAGTAGTATCACTTAAAGTTGAAATAGAAAAGGCTGTCCCACGAATGAGTGGGATAGCCTTTTTAGCTATAAATTAACGCTGTAAATGGTAAAATAAGGGATAACACTTTATAAATTGCCTTTTTATACTTAATTTCGCCAACTTTATGGGTAGAATTATACTGATTTTTGTATTGTGTTTGGGCTTGATTTCTTGTTCTAGTAAGATGAGTAAGATCATGAAGAGCAAGGATTATGAGTATAAATACAAAATGGCGGAGCAGTATTATGCCAATAAAAAATACCAGGAAGCACAAAAGCTCTTTGAAGACGTTTTTCCATTTTTAAAAGGGTCCACTAGATATGAGGATATGTATTTTAAATATGCATACTCTTATTATTACAATAAGGACTATTTAAATGCGGAAAATCTGTTTAAAACATTCGTAGAAAATTTTCCTGCAAGTACAAAAAGTGAGGAGTGCGAATACATGCGTGCATATTGCTTTTACAAACAATCACCTAAAGTAGAATTGGATCAAACCAATACCAATAAAACAATGGGATTAATGCAGGCATTTATTTCAACACATCCAAACTCTTCGAGAGTGAAGGATGCATCTGAATTAATTGACCAATGCAGAGAGAAATTAGAATTGAAAGATTATAAGAGTGCAGAACTGTATTATAATCTTGGATTTTATAAAGCAGCTGCAATAGCTTTCGGAAATGTAGCGGATAATTTCCCCGATTCAAAGAAGTCGGATCAGTATAAGTTACAAGTGATCAAAGCATATTTTGAATATGCTAAAATGAGTTTAGAAGAAAAGCAAAAAGAACGTTACGAAAAAGTATTGAGTGAGTGTAGTGATTTTAGTGAACGTTTTAATGAAAGTAAATATTTAGAAGAAGTTAATAAATACAAAACACAAACCCTTAACATACTTAAACCAGGCAAAAAATGAGCAAATTAAGAAGGCAAATGAGTGCCAACACTCCAAGTGTGGTAGAAACCAAAAGCCTAATCTCAATAAAAGAGAAAACAGGTAATTTGTATGAGTCTATTGCTATCATAGCAAGAAGGGCCAACCAGATCAATGTTACATTGCGCGAAGAATTGCACAATAAATTGGAAGAATTTGCTAGCCATACCGATAGTTTGGAAGAAATTCATGAGAATAAAGAGCAAATTGAAATTTCGAAAGCATATGAAAAAATGCCTAATCCAGCTATATTAGCTACTCAGGAGTTCATGGAGAATAAAATTTACCATAGAAGAAATAACGACAACGATTTATTCAGATAAGCTAAATCTTTTTAAAAATTGCGTAAACGACAGTATTATACTGTCGTTTTTTGTTACTTTGATGGAAGAAATAGTAAATCGATGCTTCAATGCTGAATGGAAAAAAAATATTGATAGGAATTACAGGAAGTATTGCTGCTTATAAAACCATTTTATTGGTTAGATTATTGGTTAAAGCAGGTGCTGATGTAAAAGTGATCATGACACCTGCTGCTGCTGATTTTGTTTCGCCATTAGTCCTTTCCACTTTATCGAAAAATGCAGTAATTACTGAGCTATCTAACAATCATGAATGGTCAAATCATGTTGATCTGGGTAGATGGGCTGATCTATTGATCATTGCGCCTTTAAGTTGCAATACAATGGCAAAAATGGCGAATGGATTTTGCGATAATATCTTATTGGCTGTTTACTTATCAGCAACATGCCAGGTACTGGTTGCTCCTGCAATGGATGAAGACATGTGGAAGCATCCTTCAACCCAACAAAATCTAGGGCGATTAGTTTCCTATGGAAATACCATCATGCCAGTCGGGCATGGAGAACTAGCTAGTGGGCTTTTTGGCGAAGGTAGGATGGCAGAACCCGAAGCAATTTTTCAATTTATAATCAGCCGTTTTTTTCGGGGGAAAGCATTAGCTGGTAAAACGGCATTGGTAACTGCTGGTCCAACCTATGAATCAATTGATCCAGTTCGATTTATTGGCAACCATTCATCTGGTAAAATGGGTTTTGCCATTGCTGAAGCATTGTATATGCAAGGTGCCGAAGTCTTTTTAATTACTGGGCCGTCTAATGAAAAAATTCAATTTGAAGGTATTCATCGTTTAAATGTGCAGTCTGCCAATGAAATGTTTAATCAGGTAATTCCATTATTTGATCAGGTTGATATAGGAGTATTCAGTGCAGCTGTTGCTGATTATACTGTAGAAAAACCTTCGAGTGAAAAAATCAAGAAGAATGAAGGATCACTTGCTATTCATTTAACTAAAACAATTGACATACTTGCTGAAGCAGGGAAGTTGAAAAGACAAGATCAGTTTATTGTAGGGTTTGCTTTAGAAACGGAGAATGAAAAAGCAAATGCATTGGATAAATTAAAACGGAAAAATGCGGACATGGTTGTATTAAATTCACTAAGAACTGCTGGTGCAGGTTTTGCTGGCGAAAATAATGCAGTAACCATTTTTACAAAGTTGGGAGATGAAATCTCCATTGGATTAAAGTCAAAGAAAGTAATTGCAGAAGATATTGTTTCAATCATAAAAGAAAAATTTATTGTACAAGCGTAGTGTCATATGTGTTGTTGTAACATTGCTAATGATTAATATCATTTCTGCTCAAGATTTAAGGGCAAAAGTGACCGTATTATCTGGAAGGATTAATTCTACTATCGATAAGAAAATTTTTACAACATTGCAATCGCAGTTGAATACATTAATGAATAACCGTAAATGGACAAATGATGTATTTAAAGAAAACGAAAAAATTGAATGTAGTTTTATTTTAAACTTAGAAAGCATAGTTGACCCCAATGTATATAAAGCTTCACTCACAGTGCAGGTAGCCAGGCCTATTTACAACACTTCATATCAAGCAGCCTTGGTGAATTTCATTGATCCAGAGGTTACATTTAAATATATCGAATTTCAGCCAGTAGAATTTAATGAAAATAGAATTCAAGGTACAGATGCTGGAGTGGCCAATTTGTCTGCAGTATTTGCTTTTTATGCTTACATGTTGGTGGGATTGGATTATGATTCTTTTTCCCCAAAAACAGGGGATGCTTATTTTAGAAAAGCACAAAATATTGTAAACAATGCACCTGAAGGAAAGGGGATTAGTGGTTGGAGGGTTTTCGATGGTTTACGCAATAGATACTGGCTCAACGAAAATTTGATCAATACTAAATACAATATTGTTCATGATGTAATTTATAGTTATTACCGATCAGGATTAGACAAAATGGTGGAGAATGAAAATGAAGCAAGGGCGAACATACTTCAATCAATACAACAATTACATGCATTTAATAAAGAGAATCCAAATACCATGATTCTGCAATTCTTTATGCAAGGTAAATCAGCCGAAATAATTGGAATATTTAAGAAAGGCACATCGGAGGAGAAAGCAAAAATAGTTGAATTGATGAATACACTCGATGTGGTTAACTCATCTAAGTACAAACAAGATCTGCAATGAGAAAAATATTTGCATGCTGTAGTTTAATGTTATTACTAAGTTGTAATAGTAGTAACAGCAAACAAAATGACCAGCAAATTATTCCTATCAATGAAATGAAAAAAATTGTATGGGATATGTTTAAAGCAGATGAATATTATGTAAGAATTAGTACAAAAGATACATTAGATAAATTGCAAACAGGTAACCTGAAATTATACGAACAGGTTTTTAATTCATACGGAATATCTAAAAAAAAGTTTTATAATAGTTATCATTGAAAAAAAGTTCTTTGAAATACGAAATTAAATAATGTCTTTGATCTATTGGTTTACCATTGAGATCAAAATTATAGAAATCGTTGCAATATCTATATCCGAATTCTGGTGCATCTTTGACAATAAATTTTTCGAAAGGAATAGAAATA
>REAV01000045.1 GCA_004294465.1 Sphingobacteriia bacterium
ATACTTTTTTGTAATACTATTTCTATATGCGTCTACATCATTGTCTAATTGCAAAATCGTATTCCGTAATCTCAACGAATCTGCAGGATTACTCAGTTTTGCTTTATATTCCGATTCTAACTGCTGTCTTTCTCTTCCTTTTTCGGTAGAATATTGAGAGTACTGTTTAAAAATATCATTATCGAAAGAACCAGTAATGATGAATTTTTCTTTTTGAGCAGTATCAGCACTAATGGTAAACTGTTGTATGTCATCCATCAACAATTCAAATTGAATGGTATAATTAGGAGATACTACAAAATAAATCCCCCCAGTGAGCTTTTTGTCACCCTTAAAAACACCCATGCTTTTTTCGTTGAGCTTACAGGAATCTACCAAGGTCATGCTTTTCCCAAAATGGCTGCCCAGATAAACCGTACAGTTTTTCAAAGGGGTTAAAGTAATGGGTATCAGATGACCCTTATTTGGAGCAGGCTTTGAGGCAACAGAAACTGTTTTTGCAGCTGATTCTCCTGATTTTGTGGATCGAGGATCAGTTTTAGCAACTGTCGCTGCCGATTTTTGTGCTGATGTTGCAACAGTAATCAATAAAAAACAGCATTGGATCAATAAAAAACGCATAGACTTAAATTGACGATAAAAATAAGTAAATATTCGGGCTTACCTTTGCTCCAGTGAGAAAGCAACGAAAAACAGTAGTATTAGAAAAGATTCTGGTACAAGACTATGCAGCCGAAGGAAAATCTTTGGCTCGGGTAGACGGTAAAGTGGTATTTATAGAAGGTGCCGTTCCTGGAGATATTGTAGACGTTCAATTGTCTAAAAATAAAGCGGACTGGGCCGAGGGCCATACCATTCATATCCATGAGCTATCTGCAGACAGGGTCACCCCCTTTTGTGAACATTTTGGTGTTTGCGGAGGTTGCCAATGGCAAATGCTCCCATATGAAAAACAATTGTTTTACAAACAAAAGCAAGTAACCGATAACCTTACCCGTATTGCAAAAGTAGCTTTACCACCTATTCAACCCATTATTGGTGCTGATTTTACAGAACAATACCGTAATAAAATGGAGTATACTTTCGCTACCAGAAAATATATTCCTACAGAAGAATTTCGCAGAATGAAAGCTGCAGGAGCTTCATTTGACAATCAACCAGGAGCAGCAGGTTTTCATGTTCGAGGATTTTTTGATAAAGTAGTAGAGATTGATACTTGTTTTTTACAATCTGAGCCAAGCAATTTTATTCGTAAAAGAATTGCAGCATTTGTAGTAGAACGTGGGCTACCTTTTTATGATATTAAAAAGCATGAAGGTTGGATCAGGAATTTATTGATTCGGAATAGCACTATTGGAGAGTTAATGGTAAATGTGGTAATCGCTTATGAGGACGAAGCCAATCGTATTGCCCTTCTCGATTTACTATTGAAAGAATTTCCCCAGATAACTACCTTGCTTTATACTATCAATAGCAAAAAAAATGATAGCCTTCAAGACCAAAACCCCATTACCTATTTTGGCAAAGGATTTATCATGGAGCAGTTAGAGGACCTTCAATTTAAGATCAGCCCTAAATCTTTTTTTCAAACCAATACCAAGCAAGCTGAAAAATTATATGCTGTGACCCGTGAATTTGCAGAACTAAACGGGAGCCAACTTGTTTATGATTTATATTGTGGCACAGGTAGTATTGGTTTATTTGTGAGTAAGATGGCAAAAAAATTGATAGGTGTAGAATTGGTGGCAGATGCCATAGAGGATGCAAAGGAAAATGCAGCAATCAATATAGTAACACATGCCGAATTTTTTGCTGGAGATGTAATTGATATTTGTGATGATGCTTTTTTTGAAAAACATGGCAAGCCCGATGTAGTTATAACAGATCCTCCAAGAGCTGGCATGCACGAAAAGTTGGTGAAAAAATTATTGGAAATGGAAGCGCCAACCGTTGTTTATGTAAGCTGTAATCCAGCAACACAAGCGAGAGACCTTGGTTTACTAAGTGAAAAATATCAGGTAACAAAAATTCAACCAGTAGATATGTTTCCTCATACCTTGCATATTGAAAATGTTGTACAACTGAAATTAATTTAATAAGATGACCGAATTCAGACCCAGTAGATTTGAAATTTTACCAGCAGTTGTAAAAAATCTGTTGATCATTAACGGACTATTTTTTTTGGCTCAAAATAGTTTGTCTGGGCCAAATGGTTTTTTTGATTTTGAGGCAATTTTTGCATTGCATGGATGGCAGAGCCCTTTATTCAGACCTTGGCAATTGGTTACCCATATGTTTTTACATGGCGACTTTGGGCATATTTTAGGAAATATGTTTGCCTTATGGATGTTTGGATCGATACTGGAAAACCTTTGGGGACCTAAACGATTTCTGACATTTTATTTGATTTGTGGACTAGGCGCAGCATTGATTCACTTATTGTTTTTGAGTTACGAATTTATTCCATTGACCAATAGTTTTGAAGCAATTGCCCGAATGCAAGATTCCGGAGGTCCTGCATTTAATAATGCCATGATTCGCTTCATAGATAAATACAATATTCTTTTTACTGAGCATCAAGCGGTAATTGACAATTTAAAAATGAATCCAGACGACACTGCTTCTAGTGCTCAGATGTTTGAATTGTTAAAAAGTTACTACGAACGCAATATCAATACAGCTACTATTGGAGCCAGTGGTGCGGTTTTTGGGGTATTGGCTGCATTTGTTTACCTATTTCCTAATACCTATATATATGTTTATTTCTTAATTCCGGTTAAAGCCAAATGGATTGGGTTAATGTATTTTGCCTATGAATTAATTTTTGCAGTAAGAAATACAGCTGGAGACAATGTGGCTCGCTGGGCCCATGTGGGAGGAGCCATTGTTGGTTTAATCATTGTACTTACTTGGAACAAAACCAATAAAAAAACGTTGTATTAGTATGTCTACAGATTCTTACAAATCAACGAAGAAGATATTACTGGGTCAAGACAACAATGCATTGGTCATGTTGTTTGCCATCAACACCTTGGTATTTGTATTGATCAACTTTGTAAAAATTGTTTATTTTCTATCTGATATTCCTATTGAATTCTTCTATAAACAGATACTTGACTGGTTCACTATGCCCGCCATTCCTGCATCATTATGGGTAAAGCCATGGACCATTCTCACCCATATGTTTACCCATTACAGTATCTGGCATTTATTGTCTACTTGCATGTGGTTATGGGCTTTTGGTTATGTTTTACAAGATTTAGCAGGCAATAATAAATTAATTCCGATCTATTTATACGGTGGATTTGTAGGGGCATTAGCCTTTTTGTTAATGAACAACCTATTTCCTGCCATGGAAAGAAATATTGCTACCACTGCTCCTTTATTAGGAGGAGGCGCTGCGGTAATGGCTGTAGCAGTAGCAACAACCACTTTAGCACCAGACTACAGAATTTTCCCTTTAATTAATGGCGGTATTCCTTTGTGGGTGCTCACATTGATTTTCGTTGCAATAGATTTTGCTTCATTGGCAAGCGGTAATGGAGGAATTGCTGCAGCTCATTTAGCTGGCGGAGTAATGGGTTTCTTGTTTGTGAAAGCATTACATAAAGGATCTGATTGGGGTGCCTGGATGATTCAGTTGGTTCATTGGCTAGATGATTTATTCAGCCCAGAAAAAAAGCATCAACAAAAAAAGCATGCTGAAAAACATTTCTATAGAAATAATAGAAAGCCTTACGAAAAAATTGCCCATATTACCCAACAGCGATTGGATGAAATTCTCGATAAAATCAATCTGCACGGCTACTCTTTTTTAACTGATGAAGAAAAAGCATTCTTGCAAAGAGCCAGTAATGATGAGGACTAAAATCATTTCCCCAATTTAGTTTACAAGTAACTATCAAACTGTTTTTTTGGTATTTTTAACTATGGCTAAGGGCTGGTTAAGAAGAACTACTAAATCAATCATCATTTCAATCAATATTGTATTGGCAATGATTTTTTTGGTTGCAGCATTATCGCCCTATATTAACCCCACTCGTTTTTGGTTGCATGGTTTCTTTTCGTTGATAACACCTTACCTCATATTGGTATTGATTTTGTTTATTTTATTTTGGTTAATCAGTCGCCCAAAATGGGCCCTGCTTTCCTTGATTGCCTTATGTATTGGATGGAAACAAATTCCTGTAGTTTTCGCCTGGAGTGGAGATTCAGGTTTTAGTAAAAGAAAAGCAGAAAATACTTTTAGAATGGTTGATTGGAATATTCAAAGTTTCAATGGGCTATCTAAAAATAGCGAAGCCAAAAAAAGAAATCGGATTGAAGTAGCTGCTTCTATCTTGCAACGATATCCAGATATTATTTGTTTGCAGGAATTTAATACAGCTCATTCAGAAAATAATATTGATTTATTTAAGCAAACCCATCCCTATTATTATTTTTCGAAAGATTATGCTGGCAATTCAGGGGATTATCAATCCGGTTGTATCATCTTTTCTAAATATCCTGTAATTGATACAGGTAAAATTAAATTTCCATTGGCAGAGAGTTTAATTTATGTAGATATTGTAAAAGGCCCTGATACCCTAAGAATTTTTACTACTCATTTACAATCTTTTAAATTCAAGAAAGGCGATTACGATGATATGGAGAAAATCAAAGAAACCAATAATGGTGCTTTTTCTGCTTCAAAAAATTTAATGCGCAAAATGAAAAGGGCTTATCAAAAAAGAGGCGTCCAGGCAGATTTGGTTCAAAAAGCAATTGAAGAAAGTCCTTATCCAAGCGTCATTACTGGAGATTTTAACGATGTTCCCAATTCTTACACCTATTTTAACATTCGGGGAGAAATGCAGGATGCTTTTTTGAAAAAAGATTTTGGGATAGGTAGAACCTTTATTTCATTG
This sequence comes from Sphingobacteriia bacterium, assembly GCA_004294465.1. Lineage (GTDB taxonomy): Bacteria > Bacteroidota > Bacteroidia > Chitinophagales > Chitinophagaceae > Sediminibacterium. The sequence goes on from REAV01000045.1 coordinate 4,908, forward strand.
GCTCCCACTTTAAGAATAGATTATATTTTAGCAGGCAATCAATTTGAAATTAAGCAGTTTGATATGGTAGACGAAGCATTAAGTGACCATATTATGTTACTTGCTGATATTCGTTTAAAAAAATAAAATACTTTCGCGTACATGTCACTTAAAGTATATAATTCTCTTACAAGACAAAAAGAAGTATTTCAGCCCATTAATCCTCCTTATGTAGGCATGTATGTGTGTGGCCCAACTGTGAGTGGCGAAAGTCATTTAGGGCATGCAAGGCCCTTTATTACATTTGATGTATTGTATAGATACCTTATGCATTTGGGCTATAAAGTACGCTATGTAAGAAATATTACCGATGCAGGTCATTTTGAGGAAGAAGGTAGAGAAGCAGAAGATAAAATTAGTACAAAAGCTATTTTAGAAAAATTGGAACCGATGGAATTGGTGCAGAAATACACCAATCTTTACCATTGGGCAATGAGTCAATTCAATAATCTACCTCCAAGCATCGAACCAACTGCAACAGGACATATTGTGGAGCAAATTGAAATGATCAAAAAAATCATTGCAGATGGATATGCTTATGAGGCCAATGGGTCGGTTTATTTTAATGTAGAAAAATACAATATTGATTTTTCTGCAAAAGGCCAGCCTTACGGAATTTTAAGTGGAAGAATAGTAGAGGATCAAATAGAAAGTACTCGTGAACTAGATAACCAAGACGAGAAACAAAATAAAAATGATTTTGCGCTTTGGAAAAAAGCCCCTGCCGAACATATCATGCGCTGGCAAAGTCCATGGGGAGAAGGTTTCCCTGGATGGCATATTGAATGTTCTGCGATGAGTACTAAATATTTAGGAG
>REAV01000222.1 GCA_004294465.1 Sphingobacteriia bacterium
GTTCCAAAAAACACCAAATCGCCCTCACGTAAATCTTCCAGCTCTACCCTTCTAGATTCTTTGTATTGTTCCTGCGAAGTTCTGGGCAAAGTGGTATAAAAAATTTCTCTTTCCAAAATTTGAGTAAAACCAGAACAATCAATACATTTTTGCGTATTCCCACCAATGCAATATTTGGTGCCCCACCATTTATCTATTAATTCAAGCAAATCAATATTCTTTAATTTATTGGTAGGCACATCTACAATCACTGCATATTTTAGCTGTAAATAATGGGCTTTTTCTTTTTCAGATTTACTGGTATAGGCGTCGGACTCTTTTTTGGAATTTCCGCTGGGATTGCTATTGGTATTGTGTTTGGTTTTGGTGGTTGAGCCCAATGTTACTTCTATCCCGTTGATGAATTCCCTTTTTTGGGTGCTTTTCTTTTTGGTAGCAGTTGTTTTTTTTACAGAATGACAACTGGCTGTAAACACCAACAAGCAAACAATTATGATATATGAATTCAATCTCATATGAGGCGCAATTTAAGGCTTTTATAAATGTGGAAAATTGTTGCTTTTTTGGAGGGTATCTTTCAACGAACTTCGTCGGATCATGAATCGTTTTTCTCATTTACACGTACATACCCAATATTCCTTATTAGATGGAGCTGCATCAATAGCTGATTTATACAAAAAGGCAGCGGATAATCAAATGCCTGCCTTGGCAATTACCGATCATGGCAATATGTTTGGCGCATTTGATTTTGTGAGTCAGGCCTGGAAGAATACTAAAGTAACCGGAAAAGATGAAAATGGAAAAGATATAGTTGAGCCGGTAGTAAAACCCATTGTTGGTTGTGAATTTTATGTAGTAAAAGACCGACATGTTAAGGCATTTACCAAAGAGGTAAAAGACGACCGATACCATCAGGTACTGCTTGCAAAGAATAAAATTGGCTACCAAAATTTAGTGAAGCTCACTTCTCTTGGATATATCGAGGGAATGTACAGCAAGTATCCTCGAATAGACAAGGAATTGATTGAAAAATACCATGAAGGGTTAATTGCCACAACATGCTGTATTGGAGCATATGTACCTCAAACCATTTTGCATCAATCCGAAGAAAAAGCAGAGCAGGAATTTAAATGGTGGCTCGATTTATTTGGGGAAGATTATTATATCGAAATTCAACGGCACAATATCAAAGAACAGGAGATCATCAACCAAACATTGTTGAAATTTTCTAAGAAATACAATGTTCCTGTGATTGCGACCAATGATAGTCACTATGTAGATAAAGACGATTCCAATGCACATGATATTTTATTATGCATCAATACCGGTGAAAAACAAAGTACTCCAGGTTTTGATGATTTTGTAAATGATGAGGTTCAGATAAAGAATAGACGTTTTAAATTTCCGAACGATCAATTT
>REAV01000046.1 GCA_004294465.1 Sphingobacteriia bacterium
TACTTTATCTAAAACATCATTGATCTTTTCTTCAATCAATCGTTCGTCTTTCCATCCAGTTGCCTGTAAAACAAATCTTAAATTCTCTTGAACATTGCGATCGGTCAATAATTGAAAATCCTGAAATACCACCCCTAAATTTCTTCTTAAAAAAGGTACTTTCTTCCAATCCATCTGCCTTAAATCGAATCCTACAACAGAAGCAATTCCCTCTGTTAAGGTTAGCTCTCCATAAAGGGTTTTTAATAAACTACTCTTACCAGTTCCAGTTTTTCCAACGAGGTAAACAAATTCGCCTTTGTTGATTTCAAAATTGACGTCTTGTAATATCAAGCTATTGCCCTGATATATATTTACATTTTTCAACGATATAACCGATTCTGGCATGACTTTTATTTAATGGTTGGTCCAACAAATATACGATTTGGAACCGCTATAAATTTTGTTAATATTCAAAAACTACTTCCCCAAAATGGCCTTTCAGTAGTAATGTGGATTGATTGTTTATGGGTGCTTCTACCCTTCCTACGATTTGAGCTTCTATACCAAAACTGGCTGCTGTTTGAATCATTTTTGCTGCTGAGAATGCATCCGTAAAAATTTCAAGTCGATGACCCATATTAAATACCTGGTACATCTCTTTCCAGTCCGAACCAGAGTTTTCCTGGATTAATTTAAACACTGGAGGAGGTTCAAATAAATGATCTTTAATGATCGATAATTTACCTGGCAAGTATTTCATGCACTTTGTTTGACCTCCACCACTACAATGAATAATTCCATCAACAGCATCAAATTGTTCTTCTACTATCTTTTTTAATAAAGGAGCATAAGTTCGTGTTGGAGAAAGCAATAATTTACCTACTTGCATTGGTTGACCATCCACCATTATAGTATCTGTCATTTTATTCTTCCCTATATAAACCACTTCATCATTTAAAGCAGGCTCAAATGTTTCTGGGTATTGATTTGCATAGTGCTTGTTTAAAACATCATGACGTGCACTGGTTAATCCATTACTTCCTAAACCGCTATTATACTCTTGTTCATAATTGGCTTTACCCGCACTGGAAAATCCTACAATTACATTTCCTGCTTTTATCTTTTCGTTGGTAATCAATTTTGCCTTAGGCCATCTTGCTGTCATGGTTCCATTCACTGCAATGGTTCTCACTACATCTCCTACATCGGCAGTCTCACCACCTAAATAATGAATATGCACTCCATATTCTTTTAAAGTATCAAAGAAAGATTGAGTGCCATTAATTACTGCTTCCAGTACAGCTCCATTAATCACTGATTTATTTCGATCGATGGTAGAAGAAAATAATAAGTTATCGGTAATTCCAATACATAATAAATCATCTAAATTCATGGCCACTGCATCTTGTGCAATGCCCTTCCAAACATCAATATCCCCAGTTTCTTTCCAATATAAATACGCTAAAATGCTTTTGGTTCCTGCCCCATCTGCATGCATGATATTAACAAAGGCTTCATCCCCACATAAAAAATCTGGGTAGATTTTACAGAATGCATGTGGAAATAACCCCTGGTCTAGCTTTTGAATGGCTGCATGTACTTCTTCTTTTTGGGCAGATACTCCGCGCTTTGCGTATAATTTCGTTTTGAATGGCAAATGTACAGAATACTGCGAAAGAGAACTAGCGATACTTCATGGCTTTGATCAGTTTCCTTAACTTCGCGCCGTAATATGAAGGTACATCATGAACTTGTGGGGGCATTGCCCGAATTTCGCAATGCTGTAGTAACTATTGGCACATTTGATGGCGTGCATAAAGGTCACCAGCAAATTATTGCTCAGTTAAAAGAAGAAGCACAAAAAATTGATGGAGAAACTGTAATCATTACTTTTAATCCACATCCTAGAAAAATCATCTCTTCGGTTCCTGGTGATATCAAATTATTGACCACCCTTTCCGAAAAAATAAGTTTATTAGAGCAAGCCGGGGTAGATCATTTAGTGGTCATCCCTTTTGATCACGCATTTGCCAATCAATCAGCTGAATCCTATATCAAGGATTTTTTGTACCATTATTTTAAACCAAAAACGGTTATCATCGGTTACGATCATCGATTTGGAAAAGGAAGAGTGGGTGATTATCATTTACTGGAAAAATATGGAGCTGATTTAGGTTTTAATGTTAAAGAGATCTCTGAAGAACTGCTCCATGAGATCACCATTAGTTCAACAAGAATCAGGCAATCAATACTTCAAACTGCAATAGAAACTGCCAATCAATTATTGGGTTATCCTTATTTTTTTAAGGGTGTTGTTATTGAAGGAAATAAATTAGGAAGAACCATTGGCTATCCTACAGCCAATTTACATATTGCCAGTGAAGACAAATTAATTCCTGGCAATGGCGTGTATGCTGTTGAAATTACTTTCTCATCTACCTTAAGTGCAGATAGCACTTACAGCAAAAAGAAAGGCATGATGAATATTGGCATCAGGCCTACCATCGACGGAAAGAAAAGAGTTATTGAAGTGAATATTTTCGATTTTGATCAAGACATATATGGTCAAACCATTGAAATTGCTATACTGCATTACCTTAGAGGAGAAGTAAAATTCAATGGAATGGATGAATTAAAAGATCAATTGCATAAAGATAAAATGCAGGCAATTGAATTGATGTCTTAATCAATTCATTATTTTAACGACCATTTCTTTCAGCAATCCTGCATCGGAACTTCCCCCATTGTGCACACCTACACTTCGCAAATTATACTGGTGCAATAACAATAATACTTTTTCTACTCCAGCAAAATCGTATTTACGTGCAGCCGATAAATAATCTTTTACAAAAAATGGGGCTACACCTAAAACAGTAGCAGCTGATTTATCATCTACTCCTTCTGTGCCTTTTAAAATATAAAGTTTACTAAAAAAATTATAGACAGAAGGCAATATTAGTTGAATGGGACCTGCTTTAGGATTGGATTCAAAATATTGAATGATTCGAATACTTTTTGCTAAATCTTTTTGCGCAATAGCTGCTTGTAATTCAAAAACATTGAACTCTTTACTAACTCCAATATAATTCTCTACATCGTCTTCACTGATTGATTTTTTTCCTGCCAGGTTTAGAGTTAATTTTTCAATCTCATTCTCTATTCTGCTAAGATCATTGCCAATATGATCTACTAACATATGTAATGCTTTCGGGTTAATGGTGAGTCCTTTATTTTTAACCATATTGCTTGCCCATTCTGGCAATTGATTATCATATAATTTCTTAGTAGAGTATACTTCTATCAGTTTAGAATCCTTTAACTTTTTCCCTAAACCTTTTCTACCATCTACTTTCTTTTCTTTATGGCTTACCACAAAAACAGTGGATGACAATGGGTTTTCTATATAGCTTTCTAATTTTTCGATTTCGCGCATTTGCTGGGCTTCTTTTAAGAGCACTACCTGTCTTTCAGCAAACATTGGATAACGTCTGCATGCATTAACTACAGCCGCCCAATCTGCATCCTTACCATAGAAAACACTTAAATTAAACCCCTGTTCTGCTTCAGAAATGATATATTTTTCCGCATAATTCATCAAAACATCAATAAAATAGGCCTCTTCCCCTTCCAGCCAGTAAACAGCCTTAAAATTCCCTTTTTTCCAATCTTGCAGTATTTTTTCAACAGACATAGTACAAAGATGTATGAAAAAATTGTTTTGGCATGGTTTTGGCCTATATACATTTTACTAAAAAAAGCGTTTAATTAAAAAATCACAAAAATGAGCAACACCACCAACAATGCAGGATCGAATCAGCCTGTATTTAACCAACCTAAGGATAACAGAAAATTGATATATGGCGTTTTGATTGCCGCTTTACTCATAACCTGGGGATATATCTTTTATGATAAGAGTAAAACCAATGAGAAAGTAGCTCAATTGGAAACTAAAATCACGAATATAGATAGTGCCCGTATAGCCATTCAAGCAGAATTTACCAGTGTTTCGGCAAAAGCAGATTCTTTAACCAATCAGAATTTACAATTACAAGGAGACCTGGCCGATAAAAATTCAGACATACAAAAACTGAAACAGGATATTGGCGGAATTCTTAAAAAGAAGAATGCAACTGCAGCTGAACTCAGTTCTGCAAAGCAAAAAATTGGCGAATTGAATGGTAAAATAGATGGTTTATTTGCAGAAATAGAAAAATTAAAAGGTGAAAATCTGCAATTAAATAATGCCAATCAACAATTGAATACCGAAAAAGCACAATTGACTAACGAAAAACAAGGGTTGGAAGAAAATCTTAATTCTACCAAAGTAGAGAAAAAACAATTAGAAGAAAAAGTGGATGTTGCTTCTACTTTACATGCATCAAATATTGCTATTACTGCAATTAAGGTAAAGGGTCCGGGCAAGGAAACTGAAACCAATACAGCAAAAAGAGCCGATCTGATCAGAATTTCTTTCAATATAGATGAGAATAGGGTTACTCCTTCTGGCACTAAAGACATCTATGTGGTTGTAACTGGTACTGATGGTAAAATCATTACAGAAGGTGCTAATTTTAATACAAGGGATGAAGGCACAAAAGCATATACCAGTAAAGTTTCTGTAAACTATGAACAAAACAGAATCATTCCGGTAAGCTTTGATTGGAAACAAGCAGACCGTTATAAAGAAGGAGATTACAAAATTGAAATCTATAATAATGGATTTAAAATTGGCCAAGGTGTAAAAACCCTTAAAAAAGGCGGCCTTTTTAATTAATTCAATACAATATCAATAATGAGCAGCTCCTTCGGGGGCTGTTTTATTTTCAGTACAATGGCCTATTTTAGCCGAATGATTGGGCATTTATTCAATTGGAAAACTATATTATTCATCATCGCAATATTCATTGTAAGCGGCACTATTGTATATTCTCAATATGTTGCAAAACAGATCGCAATTAAAGAAAGAAAAAATGTAGAAGCCTGGGTGGAAGCAGAAAGAACCATTTTAAATTCAGATAATGTTTCCAATATCAATCTTGCTTCAAAAATTTCCAGTGAGAATAAAGAAATACCCATTATTGAAACGGATGAAAAAGATAATCCTACTGGTAATTTCATTAATCTGGATACAGCCTTCATACAATCAGATAGTACCTATTTAAAAAAGAAATTAGCAGAGTTTATTGCTTTCAATAAAGAGCCAATCATTTTGGTACTCAACCAAAATCCGTACACGATCAATAAATATTATTATGGGGAAAGTAAATTATTGAAAGAAGTTAAATGGTATCCATTTGTACAATTGCTGGTAGTGGCTTTATTTGTTTTGATTGCTTTTATTGCTTTACAAACTCAATATAAAAGTTCTCAAAATCAACTATGGGCATCTATGGCCAAAGAAACAGCCCATCAATTGGGAACACCTGTTTCGAGTTTAGAAGGTTGGCTAGAAATATTAAAAGAGAAAAAAGAAACAGCTACCATTGTTCCTGAAATTGCAAAAGACATTGATCGACTTCAACTCATCACCGATCGATTTGGAAAAATTGGAAGTACGCCTAGTCTTCATCCTCAACCTCCGGTAATAAGGGTATTACAGGTGGTCAATTACATGAAAAAAAGAAGCTCGGAACAAATTGTATTTACGGTAGATCATGATCATTTAGAGCAGCTTGAAATTAACTTGTCTCCTACTTTGTTTGAATGGGTTTTTGAAAATTTAATCAAGAATGCTTTAGATGCAATGGATGGCCAAGGTGCTATACATATTAACTTCAAGAGACAAGAAAATGATTTGGTGATTTTGGTAACCGATACCGGAAAAGGGATTCCATCCAACCAAATCAAGCATGTATTTAAAGCAGGATATACAACCAAGAAACGTGGCTGGGGTATTGGTCTTTCTTTGAGCAAAAGAATTATTGAACAATACCACAATGGAAAATTGTTTGTTAAATGGAGTGATCCATCTAAAGGAACTTGTTTTAGTATTATTCTTCCGATTCCATCAAGCCAAGATCAGGCATAGTTCTATTGCCAAATCGATGCATTAAAGACAATAATTGATGCACAGAATGCGCACTTGCTGTTTCGGTATACAAATTGGCTTCTGAGCATAATTGCAATAATTCAAATTCTGCTTTCGATTTTTTAACGGATAATCCATGATGGTTTAAATCGCGAATACATTTATTCATCTTCGCTAATTTCTCATCCGATAAATGATCAAACGCATGTTCTTGCATTAGTTGCCCAGCTGCATTTACTAACAAATGGTGATTGTCTGTTTTCATGTGTAGGTTTTAATATATGCAATCAACAACTATACCATGATTGTAATGTTACCATTATGTAATCAAATTGTTACCACCAATAAAAGTGGATAACCCGTGAGTAAACTCACGGGTTGCTTATTTGTTAAGACTGCCGCTTAACAGAACCACCACTGCTAATATTGATATCTCTTATAGATCCATTCCCTTTGTATTTAATAAAACCTCCACTACTTGCTTCTGCCGATAATTCTTTTTCAACATTCACTTGCACTCCAGCTCCGCTACTCGCTTCTGCTTTACAATTGGTTACTGAAAAATCATTCCCTCTAAAACTGGAACCGCTGCTCGCATCTACATCTAAAAAGTCAGCTTTACCAGATATTTGTATTTGTGCACCACTGCTTGCTCTAGCAGTTAATTTTGATAATGTCATTCCAGTCCCTTTTAATAAGGCTCCGCTCGATACATCTATTTTATCTAAATTGATATAAGAAACATATACCCTCACAGACCAGTTTTTCCAGGTATTCCAAAACTTCCAATCTACATCTCTGGTAATTTTTAAAATACCATTGGATACAGTTGTTTTAACTTGATCGCGGTAACTTAAATCGCCCACGGAAACCACCAACTCTTCTTTATCACCTTTTGTAAGAATGACTTCTATACCTGATGACACATCAATACCATGAAATGTTCCAATAGAACGTTTTTGGGCATTGGCCTCATTTACTTCCGTTTGAGCATAGGAGTTTACAATTGTAAAAACAATTGCCATCAATAACATTATTCTCTTTTTCATTCGTTTATTTTTAATTGAAACGGACGAGGAAAAATAAAGTTACAATTGGGGTAAATTATCGAAGAACAACTGCCCCCAGTGCGGGTAAATGCACTTTGATTTTA